>NZ_PDJC01000001.1:3000000-3262476 GCF_002563675.1 Propionicimonas paludicola
ACCTGGTCGAGAATCTCGATCACCCGCTCCGAGTCCTCGTCCTGCGCTACCGGGACGTCGATGATGGCGGTCGACCAGCCCTGGCTCTGGTTGCCGACCCGCAGGATCTCGCCATTGCGGACGTACCACAGGGTGCCGGTCAGGTCGCGGACCTGGGTGACCCGCAGCCCAACCTCCTCCACGGTGCCGCGGACCTCGCCGACGTCCACCAGGTCGCCAACGCCGTACTGGTCCTCCATGATCATGAAGATCCCGGAGATGAAGTCCTTGATCAGGCTCTGTGCGCCGAAGGCCAGCACCAGACCGCCGACCCCGGCTGAGGCCAGCAGCGGTGCGGTCGGGATGTCGAAGACCGACATGATGGTGAGCAGGCCGATCACCACGACCGTGATCGAGACCAGATTGCGCGACAGCGAGGCGACCGTCCGGATCCGCTGCTCGGCACGTTCGGAGTCGAGCCCGGTGGCTTGGCTGAGCAGCCGCTCGGCCCGGCTCAACGTGCGATCGCGCTGGGCCCGGGCACGCTTGATCGCTGATCGGCTGGCCAGGCTGATGGCGCGGACGATCAGCCAGCGAGTGAGCACGGCGATCACCACGATGATCCCGACGGCGATCAGACTGTCGGGCCAGACCCAGGCCAGGGCGAGCGGGTTCATGTCGGCCATTCTCGCGCCTCCGCGGCGCTGGGGACGTCCCGAGGGTGCGAATGTCGCGTAGTCGGGCCGGTTCACTCACGCTCAGCGGGGTTGTCTGGCCGCTCACCGCGCTGTCGCCTCCGACGCAGGCCTGGGAATATCGAGGCACCGCATCCGGTTCTACCGAGTAGTTGAAACTGCAACCAAATGGAGTAGCTATGCAGATCGGGTTGTTCAGCGTCGGTGATGTCACCACCGATCCGACCACCGGGCGGACCCCGAGTGAGCACGAGCGGATCAAGGCCTCGGTCGCCATCGCGCGCAAGGCCGAGGAGATCGGCCTGGACGTCTTCGCGATCGGCGAGCACCACAACCCGCCGTTCCACCCGTCCTCGCCCACCACGCTGCTGGGCTACATCGCCGCGCAAACCTCGAAGATCATGCTCTCCACGGCGACCACGCTGATCACCACGAACGACCCGGTGAAGATCGCCGAGGACTACTCGGTGCTGCAGCACCTGGCCGACGGCCGGGTCGATCTGATGCTCGGCCGCGGCAACACCGGCCCGGTCTACCCCTGGTTCGGCAAGGACATTCGTGACGGCATCGACCTGGCCGTCGAGAACTACGCGCTGCTGCGCCGGCTGTGGCGTGAGGAGGTCGTCAACTGGGAGGGCAAGTTCCGCACCCCGCTGAACGGCTTCACTCTGGCCCCGCAGCCGCTGGACGGGGTGGCCCCGTTCGTCTGGCACGGCTCGATCCGCTCGCCGCAGATCGCCGAGCAGGCCGCCTTCTACGGTGACGGCTTCTTCCACAACAACATCTTCTGGAACATGGGTCACACCAAGCAGATGGTGAACCTGTACCGCCGTCGTTTCGAGTTCCACGGGCACGGCCCGGCCGACACCGCGATCGTCGGGCTCGGCGGCCAGTTCTTCGCCCGCAAGAACTCCCAGGACGCGATCAACGAGTTCCGTCCGTACTTCGACGTGGCTCCGGTCTACGGTCACGGGCCCAGCCTGGAGGAGTTCATGGCCGAGACCCCGCTGACCGTCGGTTCGCCGCAGCAGGTGCTCGAGCGGACGCTGTCCTTCCGCCAGCACGTCGGTCACTACCAGCGTCAGCTGTTCCTGCTCGACCACGCCGGCCTGCCGTTGAAGACCGTCCTGGAGCAGTTGGACATCCTCGGCGAGCTGCTGCCCGAGCTGCGCAAGGGCTTCGCCGAAGGTCGTCCGGCGCACATCCCGGACGCTCCGACCCACGCGTCCCTGGTCGCCGCCCGGGACGCCGCCGAAGCCACCACGGACGAGCGCGAGCTGGTCGGAGCCGGCGAGGCCGGACGATGACCGAACTGCTGGTGGTCAGCTCCGGCACCGGTGCGAACTCCAGCAGCCGGCTGCTCGGAACCCGGCTCGGCGAGGCGGCGCAGGCCGCCCTCGCCGAGCGCGGCAGCTCGGTGGTGGTGAACCACCTGGAGCTGCGCACAATCGCGTCCGACCTGGCCAACCACCTGGTCACCGGGCTACCGAGCGCCAAGCTCGAGGAGGCCTTCGCCCAGGTGCGGGCTGCGGACGGCGTGATCGCGGTGACCGGGGTCTACAACGGCTCCTACACCGGGCTGTTCAAGCTGTTCTTCGATGCGCTGGGTCGTGACCTGATGCGTGGACGGCCGGTGCTCCCGGCCGCGACCGGAGGCACCGCGCGGCACTCGCTGGTGATCGAGTACGCCATGGTGCCGCTCTTCTACTACCTGCGGGCGCTGGTGTCGGCCGTCCCGGTGTTCGCGGCGACTGCCGACTGGGGCGCCTCGGTCGGGTTGGACGCTCGGATCGAGCAGGCCGCCGAGGTCTTCGTGGACCTGGTGCTCAGCTCGCACCCGGACAAGACCGACCCGAGCTTCGAGGTCAGCGACTTCAGCACCCTGCCCGGCGGCTGAGGCCCCCGCCAGGAGCTACTCCTTGCTGCCCTTCACCGAGCCGGTGAGGGTGCCACCTGCCGTGCCCACGGTGCAGACAAGTCGGTGGTCGGCGATCTTGTCCCAGGCATCGGCCGGCGCCACGAAGGCGGCGATCTCGTAGCGGGAGCGTCCCACATCGATGCCGACGAACTTCGTGAACTCCTTCACGCAGACCTCGGTGTAGAGCTTCTCGGATTCGGCCTTGGTCGGGGCGGCCTTGCCCGTCCACTGCTTCTCGGCGTAGGCCTCGTACTCATGGGGCCTCGTGCACGGGACCACCTTGGGTGCTGTGGCGGCACCGTTGGACTGGGTGCACTCACCGATCCGGGCGAACAGCTGGGTGTCGCCCTTGATCGAGGCACGCAACTCCTCGGTGGCCGAGCCGGCCAGGCAGACCGCCCGTCGGCTGCTCGGGTCAGACCAGGCGGTCTCGTCCGGCACCAGGTAGCTGGGCAGGTATCGGCTGTACCCAGGCTCGGCCCCGACGTAGTCGGCGAAGGCAGTGCCACAATCGGCGTCGGCCTGCTGCTTGAGGTCGATCGCGCCGGGGTAGTCCTCGCCGGTGAGCGGGACGACCTCGCTGACCTCCCAGTGGTGCGGGCCGGTGCAGGATGTCGATGCCACCTTGGCGAGGTCGAAGCTGCCGTCGTCCAGGGCGCCAAGGCAGTCGCCCGGCCCGAGCTTGGCCAGGGCGGACGTGCTGCTCGACACGGTCGGGGAGGGGCTCGGCACCGGTGCCGGCGCCGAGGTGCAGCCGGCCAGCACGGTCAGCAGCGCGCCTGCGGCGAACGCCTTGAGCACTCCAGCCGTCATATGGACCCCTTCCGGATTGCGCCCATGCTAGCTGGACCCACTCGTCCTGCTCCCCCTCCGCCGAGCCTGCGAGGGAGAGCACGCTGAGGACGGAGGAGGTCGGTTCGGCGCTGTGAGTCGGTTGAGAGCGTCCGCTCTAGGGCGCTCATCTAGGCTGGAGGACGATGCACCACGCAGACCTTCTCTTCCCGCCCGGCGCCACCCGCCACGACTGGGTGCTCGACGCCATGATGGCCTTCGGGCTGGGCCTGCTGACCATTCCGCCGTACAGCATTCGCGGCATCAGCCACCTGACCGCCGGCGCGCAGCTGTTCACCGCGGCCTTGATGATCGGCTCGCTGGTGCTGCGTCGCCACTCCCCGCTGCTGGCGCTGGCCGGGGTCACCCTGGCCGGGCTCGGCCAGGTGGTGGTCTCCGACACTCCGATGGCCACCCTGGTCGCGGTCCCGATCGTCGCCTACTCAGTGGCCCGCTGGATCCCCGGCCATGAGGCCCGGGTGACGTTGGCGGTCGGAGCGATCGGCGCGGTCCTGGGGCCACTGCGCTGGGTGGTCACAGATCCGTCCTACCTCAGCGTGAAAGACCTTGTCGGACTGGCTTTGTACAGCTTCGTCTGCATGGCGCTGGTGGTCACCCCGTACGCCGTGGGACGCCGCGTCCGCGAGTCCAGCGAGGCGCACCTGGGCCGGGTGGCCGCCGCCGAAGAGCGCTACCGGACGATGGTCGCCGAGCGGGAGCAGCTGACCCGGCTGGCCGAATCGCGCACCCGCAACCAGATCGCGTCCGAGTTGCACGACATCGTGGCGCACTCACTGTCGGTGATGATCGTCCAGGCCGAGGGTGGACGGGCATTGGCTGCGAAGAAGCCCGAGGCCGCCACCGAGGCGCTGACCACGATCGCCGAAACCGGCCGCGAGGCGCTGATGGAAATGCGTCGGATCCTGGGCGTGCTGCGCGACCCGAGCTCGGGTGCGGCCGACTTCGCCCCGGCGCCACGGCTGGAAGACATTCCCGAACTGGTCTCGCGGACCTCCGACCGGGTCCAGCTGAGCATTCAAGGACGCCCGCCCACGCGTCCCTCGCCCGCGCTGGAGCTGACCGTCTATCGGGTGGTGCAGGAGGCGCTGACCAACTTCCTCAAGCACGCCGGCCCGGACGCCACCGCGATGGTGACGGTCACCTATGGCTCGACCGAGATCGTGGTGGACGTGCTGGACAATGGCCTCGGAGCCACGGCCGGCGTCCCGGAGACCCCGGGGCATGGACTGCGCGGGATGAGCGAGCGGGTCGCGTCGATGGGCGGACGCCTGCACGCTCGTCCGCGGCCGGGCGGCGGCTTCCAAGTGACTGCAGTGCTGCCGGTGCTCGGGCCGGTCAGCCAAGATGGAGGATGGCGATGAGCCCGATTCGGGTGTTTCTGGCCGACGATCAGGCGCTGGTTCGCAGCGGCTTTCGGATGCTGATCGGTGCCGAGGACGATCTCGAGGTGGTCGGCGAGGGTGCCGACGGGGCTGAGACCGTCCGCGAGGTGCGGCGGACGCCCACCGACGTGGTGCTGATGGACATCCGGATGCCGGTGATGGACGGGGTCGAGGCCACTCGTCGGATCGTGGCCGAGGGCTTGCCGACTCGGGTGCTGGTGCTGACCACCTTCGATCTGGACGAGTACGTCTTCAGCGCGCTCAAGGCCGGGGCAAGCGGATTCATGCTGAAGGACGCCCGTCCCGAGGAACTGCTGAACGCCATCCGCACGGTCGCCGCCGGCGAGGCCGTGATCGCCCCGTCGGCCACTCGGCGGCTACTCGACCATGTACTGCCTACTCTGCCGACCAGCCCGGAAGGCGTCGACCACCGACTCGACGTGCTCACCGATCGCGAGCGCGAGGTGCTCACCGAGATCGCGGCCGGCGCCACCAATGCCGAAATCGCCACCCGGCTGTACATGGCCGAAGGCACCGTGAAGACCCACATCGGACGGCTGCTGGCCAAGCTCCAGGTGCGCGACCGAGTCGGCCTGGTGCTGTTCGCCTATGAGACCGGGCTGGTCCGCCGGATCTGACCTCGGCTTCGCTCCCGGTCTGGCCGCCTCGCCTCGCCACTCGTCCCCGCTCCGTCACGCGCCCGCCCGTCGCTTCGCTACCCGTGGTGGCGCTTCGCTACTCGTAGGGTCACTTCGCTACCGCTGGACGGGTAGCGAAGTGGGGTCACCGGTAGCGAAGCGGAGTGACCGGTAGCGAAGCGGACGGACGGAACCGCGGCCGTCCGCTCAGGCGCGCAGCGTGCGGGTCGAGGCGAACCGCTCCAAGGTCAGCTGACGGGCCGTGGCGTGGTCGACCAGCGGCGTCGGGTAGTCCTGACCTAGCCGTACCCCGGCCGCGGCCAGCACCGAGGTCCGCAGGAGCCACGGGGCGTGGATGCTGCGATCGTCCAGTCCGGCCAACTCGGGGACGAATGACCTGATGAACGCCCCAGTCGGATCGAACCGCTGGCTCTGCCGGACCGGGCTGAAGATCCGGAAGTACGGCTGCGCATCGCAGCCGGTGGACGCGGTCCACTGCCAGCCACCGTTGTTCGAGGCCAGGTCGAAGTCGAGCAACTGCCGGGCGAAGTAGGCCTCACCGCGACGCCAGTCGATGCCCAGATCCTTGACCAGGAAGCTGGCCGTGACCATCCGTAGCCGGTTGTGCAGGTAGCCGGTCCGGTTCAGCTGGCGCATCCCGGCGTCGACCAGTGGGTAGCCGGTGCGTCCGGCGCACCAGGCCTCGAACTGCAGATCGGCCTGCTCGCCGAAGGCCCATTCGATTCGGCTGTAGCCGGGCTGGAAGGCCTCGGTGGCCACCCTCGGATGATGGGCCAGCAGCTGGGAGTAGAACTCACGCCAGACCAGCTCGCTCAGCCAGGACTCCGCACCGGTCGAGCCGGCGGCGGCCCGGTCAGCGGCCAGGGCCACCAGCTCGCGCACCGAGATCGTCCCGAAGCGCAGGTGGACGCTCAGTCGGCTGGTGCCCGGCTGGGCCGGGAAGTCGCGGGCCTCGTGGTAGTCGTCGATCCGGTACAGGAAGTCGGCTAGCAGCCGCCGCGCTGCACTGGTGCCGGCGCCGTCCGGGCCGTCCACTGTTTCGAAGCCGAGTTCGGCAAGGCTGGGCACCGCGGCCTGGGCCGGCGGTGCGGCCAGACGTCCGGTCAGGTCGATCGGGTAGGGACGTGCCGGCTCGGCGGCCAGCCGGCGCAGCCAGGCGGTCCGGAACGGCGTGAAGACCGTGAACGGGCGTCCATCGCCGGTGAGTACCTGGCCGGGAGCGAAGATCACCTGGTCAACCCAGGAATGCCAACCGATGCCGGCGTCGGTGAGGGCGTGGGCCACGGCTGCGTCCCGGGCGATCGCGGACGGCTCGTAGTCGGTGTTGGTGTGCACGGCGGTGACGCCGAGCTCGCGGGCCAGCGTCGGGATTTCGTCCACCGGGTTCCCGTGCCGGACGATCAGGCCCCCGCCGGCGGCGCGCAGCTCGGCGTCCAGGGCGGCCAGGCTGTGCCGGATGAACTCGACACGTCGATCGGCCCGCGGCAGCGGATCCAGCAGGGCGGGGTCGAAGACGAAGACGGCGTGCACGCGTCCGCGGGCGGCCAAGGCGTGATGCAGCGCGGCGTGGTCATAGCTACGCAGGTCGCGGCGGAACCAGACAAGGGAACCGGTCATCGGACCTCCTCTCTGATTCTGCCCGGCTGGGCTGGACGGTGATGGAACCGTCCTCACGATTCGGCCTGAGCAGGGTGGACGGTGATGGAACCGTCCCCGGGGTTAGAGCTGGGCCAGCAGCGCGTCCGGGTTGTGACGGTAGGTGTCCAGGGGGAGCTGGCCGGAGGACAGCGCCTCGAGGGTGTCGGTGAGCAGTCGGTTCACCGGGGTAGGGACGCCGTGAGCGGCACCTGCCTCAGCAACGGCCCCGTTGAGGAAACGAACCTCGGTCTGGCCGCGTCCGGAGCGCAGATCGATGTGGAAGCTCGGCATCTTGTCGCCGCGGCCACCGCCGAGCGCCTTGGCCAGCGCCGGCTGGGCGATGAACCGGGGCAGCTTGGTGCCCAGCGCCAGCGCCCGGACCGGGGTGCCGGGCAGATCGGTCGGACGTAGCCCGAGCGCAGCCATCACGGCCAGGCATTCCCGCAGCACGGCCAACTCGATCCGATAGCTGCGCGGATCGGCGAACAGGGCCCCGACCGGCTCGTCCAAGATGGCCGAGGTGGCGTTTCCGGTCAGGTTGGTGAGCAGCTTGGACCACTTCATGGCGGCCGCGTCCGGGTAGCCGATCCCGTTCAGGGACGCGTCGTTCAGCGCGGCCAACAGCGATGCCGCCAGCGGATGGGTGGTGGCGATGCCCACCCCGCGGCGCTTCTCCTCGACCACCTGGCCCATCCCGGGCTTACCGACTGCGGTGGTCACGGTTCCGCTGAGCACCTTGTCCGCGCCCAGTCGAGAGGCCAGCAACGGCTCATTGGCCACGCCGTTCTGCAGGCTGAGCATGGCCGGCAGTTCGCGCCCGGTGGCGATCAGCGAGTCCAGGAAGGCCGGGGTGTCGAAGGATTTGAGGGCCACCACGGCCACGTCGTAGGGGCCGGCGTCGAGCACCTCTGCCGTGGAGCCGAAGATCCGGAAGTTGCGGACGGTCTGAGGCTGACCGTCCCGGGTCAGCACCAGGCCCTGCGCGGCGATCGCCGCAGCAGCGTCCGGCTGCTCACTGAAGGTGACGTCGTGTCCGGCCGCGGCCAGCGAGCCGCCGATGTAGCTGCCGATCGCACCTGCGCCGACGAACCAGAACTTCATCGCGCCCCCTCCCCGGCCGGTCGAGCACCGGCTGCCCTCGAACGATACGACATCGGCCCGCCTCGTCGAAGCGACTCAGGCCGGCGGCGATCAAGACCAGCTCCGTCCGTCTCTCACCGTGCTACCGCTTCCCTCACCGCGCTACCCATACACCGGTAGCACCGCAACCAACCGGTAGCACGGCCTCGGCAACCGGTAGCGCGGCGGACGAACGAGTAGCGCGGCGGACGAACGATCCGCTCAGTTCAGCGGACGAACCGAGCCACGCTCCTGGACCGGCATCGGCACCAGGGTCAGCGGCGGCGCCTGCCGGCTGAGCAGCAGCTGCATGGCCGTGCGACCCATCTCCCGGTACGGGATCTGCATCGTGGTCAGCTGCGGACGCAGGTACGAGGCCAGGTACTCGTCGTCGAAGGAGATCACCGACAAGTCGTCGGGCACCTTCAAGCCGCGCTCCTGGGCGGACTGGTAGATCCCGAACGCCACCCGGTCGTTGGCCGCGATCATGGCGGTCACCGGCCCGGCCGTGAAGATCTCCTCGGCACCGGAGTAGCCCAGGCCGGGCTCCCAGTACTTGCCGTCGACCTGGTGGACGAGCTCGATCCCCTCTTCGGCCAGGGCGGCGTCCATCCCGGCGTAGCGCTCGGCAACCGTGGCCGAGGAGGCCGGCTCGAGCAGGTCGGCGGAGCGTCCGATGAAGCCGATCCGGCGATGCCCGCGCTCAGTGAGGTACTTCACGGCCTGGTAGCCGGCCCGGTACTCATCCGGCAGGACGCACGGGTGGCCGGCCGTCGACGTGGCGTTGACCAGGATCGTGTTCACGTCAGTGAGCGGCGGCAGCTCCAGTTGGCGGGCACGCATCAGGCCGAACACGATGCCGTCGGTGCGCCGGTCCAGCATCAGGCTGACCAGCTTCTCCAGCTGGCCCGGACGTCCGGACTCGGTGATCAGCAGCGAATGGTCGTGGGCTTCGGCCTCTTCGAGCAGCCCACTGATGATCGCCGAGGCGTAGCGGGTGACGGTGACCTCGTCGGAGATGAAGCCGATGGTGCGAGTGGTGCCGGTGCGCAGGCCGCGGGCGGCCGGATTCGGCCGGTAGTCCAGTGCGGCCGCCGCCGCCCGGACCCGCTCGGCCGCCTGCTCGGACAGCCGGGTGTTCGGGCGGTTGTTCAGCACCATGCTGACCGTGGTCGTGGACAGGCCGGCGAGCTTGGCCACATCGGCCAAAGTGGCGCGCTTGGTCACTGTCGAGCCCTCACCGTCATTGGTTGGCGTGCAGAAAATCGTAGCCAGGATAGCCTCATCGGCTAGCCAGCCGCCGGTTCGCTCGCCTCAGCGAGCACTCGCCTCGACTGCGGATGCCTTCTGTGAAGCACGCCGCGGACGCCTAGAGGGTCGACTCCCGCACCGGCAGCCCGGCCAGGCGGTAGCACTCGTCGATCACGTCCATGTTCGCGATGGCGTTGTCCAGGTCGGTCGGGAAGCCGGCCCCGTCCCGGATCGCGGCGATCACTGCGCCGAGCTGGTGGGTGTAGGTGCTGACCGTCCCCAGCCGTTCCACCCGCTGGCCGACGCCGGTCTCGATGATCAGTCGGTCGTCGCTGGTGAGGTCGATGAAGTTCGGCTGGAACAGCGTGCCTTCGGTGCCGGTGACCAGGATCGACATCTCCTGCGGACCCTCCAGGCTGGACTCCAGAGTGGCCGTAGCTCCGCCGGGCAGTTCGGCGATCACGGTCGCGGTGGCGTCCACACGCGGGTCGAGACCGGCATGGGCGGTGGCGCTCGCCCGGACCGGACGGACGGAGCCGCCGAGCACCTGGGCCACGTCCCTGGCCACATGGATGGTGTAGCAACCCAGGTCCATGAGCGAGCCGCCGGCCAGCGGCCACAGCCAACGGATGTCGGACAGATCGGTGCAGTCGAACTTCATCTGCACCTTCAGGGCGGTGACCTGGCCGATGGTGCCATTGCCGGTCAGCTCGAGCAGGCGCTTGTAGACCGGGTGATAGCGGTGGTGGAAGCCCTCGAAGACCACCAGACCGTCCTTCGGCTCGGCGGCGACCAGGCGGGCCTCGGCGGCATTGCTGCCGAACGGCTTCTCGGACAGGACGTGCTTGCCGGCCCGCAACGCGGCCAGGTTCCAGCGGACGTGCTCGCTGTTCGGCAGGGCGTTGTAGACCACCTCGACCGCAGGGTCGGAAAGCAATTCTGCGTAACTACCGTAGGCCTGCGCGATCCCGAACTGCGCGGCGTAGGCCTGCGCCTTCTCCGGGCTGCGGGCAGCTATCGCCACGACCTCGGCGCCGAGGGCCTTTGCGGGCGCAACTACGGCTCTTTCAGCGATCCGGGCCGCTCCCAGAATGCCGATTCGCAGCGGTTCGCTCACCGATGACCTCCTTGCGCTGGCGCCGTCGATCGGCGCTGAACGGGGTGTGCTAGCGCAAGTTATCGCGAGCGCCGCCGCTGAGGCGAGCGATTCGACATCGGGGCGGACGGCGTCCGCTCAGGTGGGGCCGGACGGCGCCGCTCAGCCGGCCACCGCTGCCGGATCGTCGCTGGCCACCGCACGTCCCAGGACGCGGGCCGAGGCGAAGGCGATGATCGCGGTCAGTGCGCCGAACACCGCCACCGAGTACAGGCCGAGCGAGTAGC
This sequence comes from Propionicimonas paludicola, assembly GCF_002563675.1. Classification (NCBI taxonomy): domain Bacteria; kingdom Bacillati; phylum Actinomycetota; class Actinomycetes; order Propionibacteriales; family Nocardioidaceae; genus Propionicimonas; species Propionicimonas paludicola. The sequence continues at coordinate 3,010,877 of NZ_PDJC01000001.1, forward strand.
CGCCCAGGTCGATCACATGGCCGGCCACCCCCGAGCCGATCGAGGCGCCGATCCCGATCCCGGTGCCCATCCAGGCCAGGCCTTCAGTGAGCCGGGCCGGGTGGACGAGCCGTTCGATCAGCGAGTTGCCGTTGATCAGGGTGGGCGCCACGGTGATGCCGACCAGCAGGCCCAAGGCCGCCAGCAGCCAGGTTGAGTTGGCCAGGCACAGAGCCATGGTGGCCGCGAACATGGCCGCGACCCCGATCAGGAACCGCCGCGGCAGCGGCGAGGCCCAGCGGCGCGCGCCGTAGTAGAAGCCGGCCATCGCCGAGGCCAGCGAGAACACAGCCAGGATCAGGCCGGACGCCGGACGAGCGTTCCAGTCGGTGGCCGCAGCCACCACGCTCACGTCGATGGCCCCGAAGACGGTTCCGATCAGCAGGTTCACCGCGACCACTGCCCCAACCCCGGGAACCAGCAGGACGAGCTGTCGCCAGGCCGCGCCTTCGGGGGCCGCCGGACGATCCTGCACCGGCGGCTCGGTGGACCGCTGCGAGTAGAACCACTGCGCTCCGACCAGGCCGAGGATGATCGGGGCGATCAGGCCGGCGGCCGGATGGACGCCGGTGGACAGCGCGGTGGCCACCACCGGGCCGACCATGTAGGCCACCTCGTCCAGGGTGGACTCCAGAGAGAACGCCACGTGCAGTTGGTCGGGGTTGTCGGTGACATAGGACCAGCGGGCTCGCACCAACGCGCCGGGGGCACCACCGGTGGCCCCGGAAATCATCACCGGGGCGAACAGCGTCCACGCCGGTGCCTGCATCACGGCCAGCACCACGGTGACCGCCAGCGCGATGGCCGACAAGATGGCCGCCGGGTACATCACCCGGCGCTGCCCGAACCGGTCGACCAGGTTCGACAGCACAGCGGTGCCCAGCGCCCAGCAGACGGCATTCGCCGCAGTCACCGCACCGGCCAGGCCGTAGCTGCCGTAGATGGCCGAAACCATCAAGACCAGCCCGAGCCCCATCATCGCCCCGCCGGAGCGGGCGACAAGACCGGCCGCACAGAATCTGAGAGCGCCGGGAATGTTCAGAATCTCCCGATAAGCGCGCACCATTCGAGTCTCGCACACCTGGCTGACACTTCGTTCCGGCGCGGGCAGCGTGGCCGGCGGCGTCCGGGCGTGGTGGACTGAAGCCATGCGTTCCACCGTGATTCATGGGGCCGGCGACGTCCGGCTGGAGGACCGGCCCGACCCGGTGATCATCGAGCCGACCGACGCCATCGTGCGGACGGTCGCCACCTGCGTGTGCGGCTCCGACCTGTGGCGCTACCGCGGCATCGGGGACGTCCCCAAGCCGGTCGCCATCGGGCACGAGTACTGCGGGATCGTCGAGCAGATCGGATCGGCGGTGACCGGGGTCAGCGTCGGCCAGTTCGTCATCGGTGGCTTCTATCACTGCGACAACACCTGCCCCACCTGCCGCAAGGGCGCCCAGGCCAACTGCCCCAACGGCGGTGCCTACGACGGCTGCCAGGCCGAGCTGATCCGGATCCCGAACGCGGACGGCACCCTGGTGGCTACCCCTGAACTGCCTGATGAATCGCAGATCGCCGACCTGCTCACCCTGTCGGATGTGATGGGCACCGGCTGGCACGCCGCGGTCTCGGCCGGTGTCGGTCCGGGGATGAGCGTGGCCGTGGTCGGGGACGGCGCCGTCGGCCTGTGCGCGGTGCTGGCCGCCGCCCAGTTGGGCGCTGAGCAGGTGATCGCCATGAGCCGCCACGAGGCCCGCCAGCAGCTGGCCATCGAGTTCGGTGCCACCTCGGTCATAGCCGAACGGGACGAGGCTGGCGCGGCCAAGGTCCGCGAACTCACCGAGGGGATCGGCGCGGACGCCGTCCTGGAGTGCGTCGGCACCGAGCAGGCCCGGTTGCAGGCGCTGGCCTGCGCTCGTCCGGGAGCCACCATCGGGACGGTCGGGCTGCCGCACGGCGAACTGCCGGCCGCCCAACTGTTCTGGCGCAATGTCGGGCTGGCCGGTGGACCGGCCCCGGTCCGGGCCTACCTGCCGGCACTGATGGAGCTCGTCCTGGCCGGACGAATCCACCCCGGCAAGGTCTTCGACCTCGAGTTGCCGCTGGCCGAGGTGGCAGAGGCCTACGCCGCCATGGACTCCCGGCGGGCCATCAAGGTGCTGCTGCGTCCCTGACGTCGGAGACCGAGTAGCGTCCGAGCCGGACGCGCAACCAGGAACGAGGACGCCGATGAGTGATCCACTCGACTGCGGCTTCGACGTGGACGGACGCTGGTTTCGCTACCGCGCGGCGGCCATCATCCTGGACGGCGACCGGGTGCTGATGGCTCGCAACGAGGTCGAGCCTTACTTCTACTCGATCGGCGGCGGCGTCCATCACGGCGAGACCGCTGCTGACGCGGTGCGCCGTGAGGTGTGTGAGGAGACCGGGGTCGCCCTGGAGATCGAGCGGCTGGCTTTCGTCCACGAGAACTTCTTCAACGGCGACTCGACCACCTCGCTGGCCGGACGCGACTGCCACGAACTCACCTTCTACTTCCTGATGAAGGCCGGGCCGGGCATCGTCCTGGACGGGATCAGCACGGTCTTCGACGGGGTCCGTGAGTGGCTGGAATGGGTGCCACTGGCCGAGTTCGGACGAGACCGCCCGGCCTATCCGAGCTTCTTCGCCACCGAGTTGCCGCAACTGGGCGATCAGCCGAAGTGGATCATCACTCGCAGCTGAGCCGGCGGGTGTGGTGTGGCCGGGGGTGCTCCGGGTTACCCTGACTGGCGTGAGTGAAGTCCCGCGTCCGCATCGGCCGAGCTATCGGGAGCCGTCCGCCTTGGAGGCGATCGGTGAGCGTTCCGACCCGATCGCCGCGCTGCATGCCGCCCACGAGACGGCCGCAGTCCTGGTGAAGGTCGGACGAGCCAACGCCGATCCGGCGGCCACGGACCGACTGGTGGCGATCACCGACGAGATCGGGCTGGACACCCTGGCCGAGCTCTGGTCGGCCCGTCCGGCACGGTCGCTGCCGGGTGCGTTGTGGCGGCTGTACCTGCTGCGCGAGTGGGTGGCCACCGACGCCATGGGCGTGGCAAGGGAGTATGCGGCCGGCGTCCGCTTCACCGAGGTGAACCACGTGGTCGCCGGGGCCGAACCGCCCGGCCCGGACGAAGTGCGTCGGGTCGCCGAGGAGATCCTGCGCGGCGTGTTCGCCGGGGATCTCGCGGTCGCTCTGGAGCGCGCCGCCGCCTTCTGCCTTGTCGTTTCCGCCGGACGTGCGGACGTCACCGCCGGCACCCGGGCCGTGGCCCAGGCTCTGCGGCTGCAGGACATGGCCGCCGACCTCACCGCCTGCGCCAAGCTGTGGCGCGAGGACCGGCTGGCCTGAGGCCCGGAGGCTGACGGCTTCGTCCGCGTGGACCACGGCGCGTCATCGCGCGGCGAGATGTTTGGTGAAGTGACCGGCACGACCTATCCTCATAGGGCGTCGGGCCGCGGTAGCCCCGGGCTCCAACTTTCGCCGCTTCGAGCGGCCACGCGCCGAGAGGCGCTCCCGGCCCGACGCACTTACTCCGCAGATTCCCCGAATCCACCGCCGCACGCGTGGGTCCGGATTAGCGTGATTCCATGCGGACGGTCGCCAAGCTCACCTGCACAGCGTTCCTGATGGTGGCGTTGTCCGGCTGCAGCCTGGCGCCGTATCTGGAGGAACACGACCCGTCCCTCGATCGGACGATTCAGGCCGCTGAACCGTCCGAGGAGCCCAGTCCGACCACCACCCCCGACTTCACCTGCAAGGACGTCCCGGCCGCGGTGCTTCACGATGTCGAGCGGATCGGGAACGTGGGCGGAGGAGTGCGGTTCCGCAACGCCCAGATGGTGCCGGCCGGCGACCAGTGGTGGGCGGTGGCGGTACGCGTGTGGGTGGATCCGTACTCGGATATCGATCCGGACTCCTACGGTGGAGGGACGGTCCAGGTCTACATCACCAACGCCCCGTCCCACCCGGATCGGCTGCTGGGATCGACCGACCGGTCTGCGCCATTTGCCAGCCAGGCGAAGGACGCCGCGCGGCGATGCGTCGAGAAACTCGGTTGAGTGAACTCAATGACGAGGCGAGCTAAGGGCTGAGCGGGCCGGCGGGAGGAACGCGAGGCCCGCTCAACGGCTGAAGGCGACTCCCAGACCCAGCACGACGACCACGGCCGAGCCGATCACGCCGAGCCAGGTGGACGCACGCTCCGGCAGGACGGCCTTGGCGCCGCTGCTGACTAGCGCCAGGCCCAGTTGCCACGACAGTGAGGCCAGCCCGGCCCCGACGGTGAAGGCGATCCCGCCCCACGGCCCACCGGTGTCGGGAAGCGCGCTGGCCAGAGCCAGAAAGTAGATCAGGGTGGCCGGATTGATGGCGGTCAGCCCGAAGAACTTCAGGTAGGCCGAACGTCCAGTACTGGCGGTGGGTGCAGCCTCGCCGCGCGGCTTGCGCAGGGCGAGTAGCTGCTGGATGCCCAGGATGACCAGGACGGCCCCGGCCAGGTAGCGCGGCCAGACACCCCAGGAGCGGATCACCGGAGCAGCGGCGGCGCCGGCCACGATCGCGGCCGTGCAGTACAGGGTGTCGATGGTGGCCACCCCTGCGGCTCCGGCGACGGCCGCTCGCCGCCCGTTCAGCATGCCTTCGCGCAGCAGGAGGACGCCGATCGCACCCAGCGGCATGGCGATGGCAAACCCGGCGGCCACGCCGGCCAGGGCTGAGGCAGTCACCGGATCCATGGCAGAAGTCTGAGGGGGTCACCGCCTGCGCTCCTGCGCATTTCGAAGCGTGACCGTAGAGTTGTCCATCATGGAACCATTGGATGAGGAAATTCTCGGTCTTCTACAGCGAAATGCGAGGCGCTCGCTGTCGGATGTCGCCCGTCAGATCGGGCTGAGCTCGAATGCCGTGGCGGCCCGCGTCCGTCGGCTCGAGGCGGACGGGGTGATCCTCGGCTACACGATCATCACCGATGCCGACCGGGCCCAGCCGTCCCGCGGCCTGGAGGTGTTCATCGACGTCCGGCTGGGCGAGGCGACCGACGGCGAGCAGTTCCTGGCCGCGATAGAGCCGGTCCGCCAGATCGTCGACGCCGCCCACGTCACCGGCCCCTACGACTACCTGCTGCACGCCCGGGTGCCCGACACCGCGGCCCTGGACGGTCTGCTGAAGCATCTGAAGAAGGCCTGCGGGGTCGTCCAGACCCAGACCCGGGTCGCTCTCCGCTCTCGCTGAGCGCGCCGCTGTGGACGGGACGGGAACCGTCCCCGGGATGACCGTGACGAGGGTGGGCGGTACTGGAACCGTCCCCGCTGTTCGGGCTGCGACAAGGCAATGTGCGCGGGCGGCTGGACGGGTGTTAGCCTCATGGCAGAGCTTCGGCTCTACAGGATTGTTACCCGCAAGGGGCAAGACCTGAGATGCACTGATGTGCGTCTCGGGTCTTTTTTCATTTTCTGGCCCGTTCGAGGGCCCGGTAGACAGGGAATGACGATGGCGTCTACAACGACGGACACAGCCGCCCAGATCGTTGCCAAGGTCGGTGGACCGAGCAACATCGTGAGCCTCACCCATTGCGCGACCCGGCTTCGCTTCGAACTGAAGGATGCCGGCAAGGTCGACGCAGCAGCGTTGGACAAGATCCCCGGAGTGATGGGCACCGTGCCCCAGTCCGGCGACCGCTACCAGGTGGTGATCGGCGGTGCCGTCCAGAGCACCTACAACCAGATCATGAACCTGTCGGAGATGTCCGGGGTTTCCAAGGGCCTGTCCGACGCGGACGTGAAGGCCGCGGCCCGGGCCAAGGCGCGGGGCAAGTTCGCCTGGCTGGACGCCTTCTTCGAGTACCTGTCGGACTCGTTCCGTCCGCTGCTGGGCGTGCTGCTCGGCGCCTCGCTGATCATCGCCTTCGCCGCGGTCCTGGACGCCCTGGGTGTGGTCGACTTCCGGGCCGCCGACAAGTCGGCGTCCTGGGTGTTCGTGGACGCCATGTGGCGCGCGGTCTTCTACTTCCTGCCGATCATGGTCGCCTACAACGCGGCCAAGAAGCTGAACATCGACCCGTGGGTCGGGGCGACGGTGATGGGCGCGGTGATGACGCCGGAGTTCATCAGCCTGTCCAACACCACCCGGTTCCCGGACACGATCTGCACCCCCAGCCCGATCGCCGGGGCCGACCCGACCTGCGTGGCGCAGATCTTCGGACTGCCCATGCAGCTCAATGGCTACGGCGGCCAGGTCTTCGTGCCGCTGATCATGGTCGCCGTGCTGGCCCTGGTCTACAAGGCGCTGAAGCGGATCTTCCCGGCCAACATCCAGATGGTGTTCGTCCCGTTCTTCTCGATGATCGTGATGATCCCGGTGACCGCTTTCCTGATCGGCCCGCTCGGCATCTGGATCGGCACCGGCCTGGGCACTGGGCTCTCCTGGTTGAACACCTCGGCTCCGCTGGTCTTCGCGGTCATCATCCCGATGCTCTACCCGTTCCTGGTGCCGCTGGGCCTGCACTGGCCGCTGAACGCACTGATGCTGGCCAACATCCAGACCCTGGGCTACGACTTCATCCAGGGCCCGATGGGCTCGTGGAACTTCGCCTGCTTCGGTGCCACCGCCGGCGTGCTCGTCCTGGCTATCCGCAACCGCAACGTCGAAATGCGTGAGGTCGCCACCGGTGCCCTGGCCGCCGGCCTGCTGGGCGGCATCTCCGAGCCGTCCCTGTATGGCATTCACTTGCGCTACAAGCGGATCTACCCGCGGATGCTGGTCGGCTGTGCGGTCGGTGGCCTGACCACCGGCCTGCTCGGTGGGGTCACCACCAACGCCTTCGCCTTCACCTCGCTGCTGACCATTCCGGTCTTCGAGCCGATGTGGCGCTACGGCCTGGCCATCACTCTGGCCTTCTTCACGGCCATGATCTTGGTGATCGTCTCCGACTACCGCACCCCCGAGCAGAAGGCGCAGGACGAGGCCGATCGCGCCCAGGCCGATGCCGATCTCGCTCTCGAGGCCGCTCGCACCGCCACGGACGTCCCGGCTGCCGCCGCAGCGGCCACCGGCCCGACCTCGGTGCTCGGTGCACCGGTGGCCGGTCAGGTGATCCCGCTCACCGAGGTCGCCGACAAGGTGTTCGCCTCGAAGGCACTGGGTGAAGGGGTCGGCATCGTCCCCGCCAACGGACGTGTGGTCGCCCCGGTCAGCGGCGTCCTAGTTACCGTCCCCGACAGCGGACACGCCTTCGGGATCCGCACCGATGACGGGGTCGAGGTGCTCGTCCATGTCGGCATCGACACCGTCCGGCTGGAGGGCAAGGGCTTCGACGTCAAGGTCGCCAAGGACCAGCGAGTCAGTGCCGGGGACGTCCTGGCCGACGTCGACCTGGATGCGATCCGGGGCGCCGGCTACGACGCCACGACCGTGGTCGTGGTGATCAACACCCTGACCCTGAGCTCGGTCACCCCCCGTCCTGCCGTCGCGGTCAGCCTCGGCGATCCGGTGATTGACCTGGTCATCTGAATCGAGGACAGTGGGATCGCCGTGACCCCTCCGACCCGGGACTGAGATGGAGATCGCCAGAATCTTCAACAACAACGTCGTCCTTGCCGTGGACGACGCTGGCCGCGAGGTCATCCTGACCGGCCGTGGTCTGGGCTTCCAGACCCGGCCGGGTCAGCCGGTCAATGACGCCCTGGTGGTGCGGACGTTCGTGCCCACCGACGGGCGTGACCCCGATCATCTGGCCGAGTTGATGGCCGGCATCGCCCCGGAGTATGTCTCGCTGGTGGGCGAGGCGCTGACCCAGATCGGGGCCAGCAAGCTGGCCGACAACCCGGCCCTGGTGGTGGCTCTGTCCGACCACGTCAGCTACGCGTTGCGCCGGGCTGCAATCGGGCTGAACCTGGAGTACCCGCTGCTGGCCGAGGTGCAGCACCTCTATGCCGAGGAGTATCGGCAGGCGCAGCAGCTGCTGGCCGCCATCAACGCCCGCAGCAGCACCCAGCTGCCCGCAGAAGAGGCGGTCGGTCTGGCATTGCACCTGGTGAACGCCAGTTTCACCACCGGGGATCTCTCGTACACCTACAAGATGACCGGGGTCATCCAGCAGCTGGTCACGGTGATCGAGCAGGCTTTCGGAGTGGTGCTGCCCAGCGGCAGCGTCTCGGTGGGGCGGTTCATCACCCACCTGCGCTACCTGTTCGTCCGGATCCAGCAGCACACCCAGCTGTCGGAGAACCACTCGGCCATCGGCCAGGCGATCCGGGACAGCTACCCGCAGGCGGCGGAGTGTGCGCAGCGGCTGGCCTCGATCCTTGAGCTTCGGCTCGGCGAGGCCCTCACCGACGACGAGGTGTCCTACCTGGCCCTGCACGTGGCCCGGGTCACCACCGACGCCTGAGTCTCGGAGCCTCGTCGCCGAGCTTGCGGATCGGTCCTCGAGCCTGTCGAAGGGGCCCCGAACCCGCCCGCCGGATCCCTGAACCTCGTCGAAGGGTCCCCTGAAGCGACCCTGGGAACCCGGAGTCGGCGCTATGCCCAGTTCTAGACTCGCTCGGCGGAGGTGGAAGTCGTGGCGCAGCCATTGGGGCGACGGTTCTGGGCCGTCTGGCTAGGTAGTTCGGTGTCCTATCTGGCGGAGGGTCTGCTCTTCGGGGCATTGCCGCTGCTGGCCGCCACACTGACCCGCGACCCACGGCTGATCTCGATCACCGATGCCCTCGGCCAAGCCGGCTGGCTGTTGCTGGGCCTGGCCTCCGGAGTCGCCGCCGACCGGCTGCCCCGGCTGCCGCTGATGTGGGCGTCCAATGCCGTCCGGGCCGTGGCCGCCGGCGTCTTCGCTGCTCTGGTGTGGGCCGGTTGGGCCGAGCTGCCGACCATCTACGTGCTGGGCTTCGTCCTGGGCCTGGCCGCGCCGTTCTTCGACAACGCGTCCTCCTCGGTGCTGCCCGAGCTGGTCGACCCCGAACAGTTCGGACGGGCGAACTCGCTCACCCAGATGTCGCTGGCGCTGGCCGGGAACCTGATCGGCCCCATGGTCGGCACCCTGGTCTTCGTGCTGGCCCCGGCCGCCCCGTTCGGCTTCGCGGCGCTGGCCTTCGCGACCGGCACCCTGATCACGGCCTGGGTGTCCCGGCGGGCGCCCGGACGTCCGGCGCACACCGGCGAGCAGAGCAACCTCGAACTGCTGCGCGAGGGCTTCTCCTATCTGATCCACCACCGGGTGCTGCGGACGCTGGCCGCCTCGGTCGGCGTTGTGAACTTCGTCACCTCGGGCGTGATCGCGGTGCTGGTGCTGTACGTCCTGGAGCTGCTGAGGCTGCCCGAATCGGCATATGGCCTCGTGATGGGCGCTTTCGCGGTGGGGGCGATCGCTGGCGCGCTCGCCTCGGTTCCGCTGGTGCGCTGGTGGGGGGAACGGGCGACGGTGCTGGCCTCGATCACGGCGTTCGCGGTGTCGTCCATCGTGTTGGGGGCGGTGCCGCAGGTGATCGTGTCGTTCGCGGCGTTCATCTTCACCGGTTTCTTCTCGATGGCCTGGAACGTGATCGTGAACAGCTACCGGCAGCGAGTGGTGCCCTCCGAGCTGCTCGGACGGGTCACCGCGGTCTACCGGATGATGGCCTTCATCGCCATGCCACTCGGGGCGTCGGGGATCGGCCTGCTCTCTCACGCGGTCGGCCTGCAGGCGTCCTATGTGATCGGCGGCGTGCTGCTGCTGGTCACCGCCGCCCTGGCCGTCCGACCCCTCGCCGAGATGCCCGGACGCTCCCGGGCCGCCCCGCTGCCCGCCGACTGAGTGGGGACGGTTCCTGCCATTCTCGCTGACAAGGGTGGACGGTTTTGGAACCGTCCCCTAACGGGTCCGGTTCGCCGAACCGGCCCGGCGCGCCTGGTTTAGGCTGCGGACGTGACTGCTCACGACGCTGCCCAGAAGCGCGGACGCACCCGCTTCGAGCGCTCCGACCTCATCTTGTTCGCGGCCTGCGCCGCGGGGGTACTGCTGGCCTGGTTGACCAACGGGCAAGGCAGCGTGCTGGCCTTCGTCCTGGCTGGAGTCGCCGTCGCCGCCCTAGCCGCTCTTGTCGGACGGGCCGTCGAGCAGCTGGGTGATCGCTTCGGACCCGGAGCGACCGGGGTGCTGCAGTCCGCGCTCGGCAATCTGCCGGAGCTGTTCATCGCCTTGTTCGCGCTGCAAGCCGGGCTGGTCCAGGTCGTCCAGGCGGCGCTGATCGGCTCGATCCTGGCCAACCTGCTGCTCGTCCTTGGGCTGTCGTTCCTTGTCGGCGGGCTCAAACATGGGACCCAGCGGCTGGATTCGGAGCGAGCCCAGTTCATCGGCGTCATGCTGTTCGTCTCGGTGGGGGCGATGGTGCTGCCGTCGCTGGCCTACTACCTGCACACCCCGGCTTCGGAGCACGAGACGACGCTGTCGATGATCGCCGCGGTGGTCCTACTCGCGCTGTTCGCGCTGAGCCTGCCGGCTTCGATCCGCAAGGCCGATCTTCCGCAGGCGGTGCCCGGTGAGGCGAAAGAGGCGCCGCGGTGGTCGCTGCCGGTGGCCATCGGTTTGCTCGCGGTGGCCGCGGTGGCCGCGGCCTTCGTGTCGGACTGGTTCGTCCAGGCGCTCGAGCCGGCAATGCACGCCCTGAACATCTCCGAGGCCTTCTCGGGTCTGGTGATCGTCGCGATCGCCGGCAACGCGATCGAGAACTTCGTCGGGCTGCAGCTGGCGGCCAAGAATCAGTCCGAGATGGCGTTCGCCGTCGTGATCAACTCGCCGCTGCAGATCGCCTTGGTGTTGGCGCCGGTGCTGGTGATCGCGTCCAATCTGTTCGGCTTCGCCTCGCTGACCCTGGTCTTCTCGCCGATGCTGGTGATGGCGGTGCTGGTGGCCGTCCTGCTGACGACGATCATCACTTTCGACGGACGGTCGAACTGGCTCGAAGGGGCCGCCCTGATCGGGCTGTACTGCATCATCGCCGCCTCGTTCTGGTGGGGCTGAGCGCTCCTGAGAGCCGCGGGGACGGTTCTTGCAGCTTCTTCTGACAAGGGCGGACGGTATTGGAACCGTCCCCGGCCCGCTACCAGGACGGCCAACGCAGCTGAAGGTCGGCGGACGAGCGGTGGCCGGCGATCAGCTCGGCGTTGGCCTGGTCCGAGCCCAGCGTGTGCGTCCGGGCGTGCTCGGGGGATTTGCCGAAGCGCTCGTGACGCCGGATCAGCGCCTCGATCCGGTCCGGCTCGGACGGAGCGCTCAGGTACCACACCTCGTCCAGGCAGGCCCGGACTCGCCGCCAAACCGGTTCCGGATGCAGCAGATAGTTGCCCTCGGTGATCACGACTCGACACTCGGGTGGCACCGGGATCGCGCCGGCCACCGGATCCTCGATCTCGCGGCGGTACTCCGGGGCGTAGATGGTTTTCGGCCCCGGCTCGCGCAGCCGCTCGAGGAGGGCCGCATAGCCGTCCGGGTCGAAGGTGTCCGGGGCCCCGCGCCGGTGGGCCCGGTCGTCGGCGGCGATGACCGACTTGGCCAGGTGAAAGCCGTCCATCGGGACGACAACGGCCGAGCCGGGGTCGGCGCGGTTCAACTCGGACGCCAACAGCGCGGCCAAGGTCGATTTGCCGGCTCCGGGCGCTCCGCAGATTCCGACCAGCACTCGGGGCCGCGAGTCGGAAAGTGCCGACAGCCGTTGCGCCAGCTCGTCCGCTGCGACGTCGACCTCGCCCACCGAGCATCCTTCCCGAGCTGATCCGGCCTGTGCCCCGGCGCTCGGCGAGCGCGGCTGGGACGTAACAGGAACCGTCCCCATCCTGTACCGCAGGTGGCGACGTGACTGGCGCGGACCTCCTCAGGCCGGGCTGCGCAGGATCGAGCTCATCTTCTTGCCGCGGGCCACCTCGTCGACGAGTTTGTCGAGGTAGCGGACCCGCTGCATCTGCGGATCGTCCATCTCTTCGACCCGGATCCCGCAGATCAGTCCGGTGATCAGCGACGCGTGCGGGTTGAACGACGGCGCCTGGTCGAAGAAGTCTCCGACAGTGGTCCGCTCGGTGAGGACCCGCGCCAGACCGTCCGCGTCGTAGCCGGTCAGCCAACTGATCACCTGATCGAGTTCGGCTTGGGTGTGGCCCTTGCGCTCGACCTTGGCCAGATAGAGCTGGTAGATGTCGCTGAACGGCGTGCCGAAGATCCGGTGGGTCATGGGATTCCCTTTCGCTACGAGCCGCGAAGCTCGTCCGCCAGGCTCAGGAGCTGCAGCTTCTCATAGCTTGCCGAGCCGGGCGCGGCGGTGAAGATCAGCAGATCCTGGCCGTGGTCCGGGTCATGCAGCAACTGGCACTGCAGGGTCATCACTCCGACAGAGGGGTGCTGAAGCTGCTTCTCGTAGGCATGTACCTCGGCGACCTCGTGGGCGGCCCACAGCTCGGCGAACTCCGGGCTCAGCGTGAGGAGCTCCGCCACCAGCAGATGCATCGGCGAGCCGGGGCGCTGTGCCGCGTAGATGCGCCTAGCGCCAGCGGTGAAGGTCCGCGAGTGCGCGGGGTGGTCTTCCTCGGGGTACACCCGCCGGGCGTCCGGGTCGGTGAACCACCGGTACAGCAGCGAGCGCGCCATCCCGGTGAACCGAGTCTCGTCGCCGAACAGCGTCCGGGCCGGTGGGGTCTGGACCAGGGTCTCGCCCATCTCGTTCATCACCTGGGCCGGGGTGTCCTGAAGCCTGTCGATCACCCGCATCAGCCCCGGCGCGACGTGGCGGGAGCGGGACGTCCGGCTCGGTGCATGATGGCCGGCGATCAGCAGCAGGTGATCCCGCTCGGCCAGGGTCAGGCGCAGTCCGCGGGCGATCGCACCGAGCATCTGTTCGGACGGTTGCGGCCCGCGGCCCTGCTCGAGCCGGCTGTAGTAGTCGACCGACATGTCGCACAGGGCGGCCACCTCTTCGCGGCGCAGCCCGGCGGTGCGCCGCCGCGAGCCGCGGCCCAGGCCGACGTCCTCAGGCTGCAGCGCCTCGCGCCGGGTGCGCAGGAAGTCGGCCAACTGGGCTCGGTCCATGCGGCAAGTCTCCTTCGTGGGTGATGGACGAACAAGCGCCCAGATTGGTGACCGGGGGGTGATCAGCCGGGGAAGCTCACCCCGGTCAGCTGCTCAGATTGCGCCCACAGCCGGGAGGCATCGGCGATCGACGTCATCGGCGTCCATGGCTTCTGCTCGGCCGGCGCGCCGCCGGCGTTGCCCGGCCCCTTCGGCCCGAAGAAGCGGCCCGCCTCGTCCGGCGCAGTGGCAGCGAGCAGGGCCGGCAGTGAGGCGCTGTCGGGGGTACCAACCAGCAGACCGAGCCGGGACAGCTGGGCGATCACCCGACGTCCCGTAGTGTCGTGCTCTCGACCCAACCCGGGCTGGGCGGCGAGCAAGTTCGTCGGCGAGATGCCGGGGTGAGACACGGCCGCCGTGATTCCCCAGCCGTCGGCCGCGCTGCGGCGCTGCAACTCGAAGCCGAACAGCGCCTCGGCCAGCTTCGACTGCCCGTAGGCGCTCATCCCGTTGCCGTAGCCCCGATCCCAGTTCAGGTCGGCGAAGTTGATGGACGCATTGCGCGCCACGACGCTGCTCTGCAGCACAACTCGTGCCGCGCCGTCGCGCAGCAGTGGCATCAGCCCCGCGGTGAGGGCGAAGTGCCCCAGATGGTTGGTCCCGAACTGCAGTTCGAACCCGTCGGCGGTGGTCTGCCGGGTCGGAGGCGTCATCACCCCGGCGTTGTTGATCAGCAGGTTGATCGGACGTCCCTCTTCGGCGAGCATCGTGACGAGGGCGGCGACCGATGCCAGCGACGACAGGTCGAGGCGCCGCGTCGACACGATGCCCGACGGTACCGCGGCCCGAATCCGATTCACGGCGTCATCGCCCTTCGTGGCGTTGCGGACGGGCAGCAGCACCTCAGCCCCGGCCGCTGCGAGCCGGGCCGCGATGTGGAAGCCGATGCCGTCGCTGGCTCCAGTGACGACAGCGAGCCGTCCGGTGAGGTCGGGCAGAGCGAGGTCGATGGCGCGGGCCATGGGTCTCCTTCGTAGGCGGTCCGCCGACGATCGGCGGTGATTCAAGAATCGCCTCGTCAGAGTGGGCCAACCAGAGCCCGGTTATCCAGGGATCGCCAGTGCCAGGATCAGCCGGCGGGCTCCAGGTCGATCGACGGCTCGACCGGGACGGAGGTTGCCGCGGGTGCGTCCTCGTCCTCGGAAAGTGCGATGCCGACCCCGCTGGCGGTGTCCCCGACAGGCTCGCAGTTCAGGCACGGCTCGAGGATGGGTGCTGCGGACGTGACTCCGTCCAGCACCTGGTTGAGCCGCTCATCGCTGACCGCCAGGCCGGTGGCTTCGTCCCTCAGCAGCTGATGGCGATGCCAGAACCACGAGATGAGCAGGGGAATCAGCGCCCCCAGCCAGGCCAGCGGAGCAGCCAGGCAGGCACCGAGGAAGCCGATCCGCTCGATCAGAACGATGCCGACCGTACCTCGGGCGGCCAGCTCCATGAAGCCGGCGATGGTCGGAACCACGGCCGCGCCCAGCCCCTGGATCGCGTTGCGCACCACGAACAGCACGCTGAGGATCCAGTAGAGAACGCCATTGATGATCAGATACTGATGAGCCATGGCGATCACTGCGGTCTCGTTGGGGCCGACGAACAGCTGCACCAGGTTCGTCCCGAACACCACGATGGCGACGCCGGTCGCGGCCGCCCAGGCCATGGCCAGCATGGTGATCCGGAAGACGCCGACTCGGATCCGCTCCCACTGGTGCGCGCCCCGGTTCTGCGCCACGTAGGTGCTCATGGCCACGCCGATGGACGCCAGTGGCGTCACCGCCACCTGGTCGACCCGCATGGCCGCGGTGAAGGCGGCAACGGCGTTGGTGCCCAGCCCGTTGATGCCGTACTGGAGCATGGCCGCGCCCACTGCGATCACCGACATCTGGAAGCCCATGGTCAGACCGAGTTCGGCCGACTCCCGCAGGTCGGCGCCGGAGACGCGCCAGTCGCTGCGGCTCAGATGCAGTTCGGGCATCTTGCGGGCGATCAGGATCAGGCACAAGACCACCGAGATCGACTGCGCCACCACCGTGGCGGCCGCCGCGCCGGCGATGCCCCAGTGCAGCCCGCCCACGAAGACGATCACCAGGCCGGCGTTCAGGACGCAGGCGATGACGAGGAAGATCAGTGGCGTCCGGCTGTCGCCCAGAGCGCGAATCAGGGCGCTGAGGAAGTTGAAGGCCACGGTCGCTGCCGCACCGGAGGCAAGGACGACCAGGAAGGTCGTCGAGTTCTCCAGGAGTTCGGGCGGAGTGCCCATCCAGGTCAGCAGGCCGCGCGAGCCGAACAGGCCGGCCACCATGATCGCTGCGGCGATGCCGACCCCGATCACCGCACTGGCTGCGACGGCCCGGCGCAGCCGGACCAAGTCACCGGAGCCGAAGGCCTTGGCCACCGGAATCGCCACGCCGGCCGAGGCGCCGAACGAGAAGCCGAACAGCAAGAACTGAATGCTGCCGGACGCACCGACGGCCGCCAGGGCGTCCACTCCGAGCACCTGCCCGACGACCATGGCATCGGTCACCGAGTAGAGCTGCTGGAACAGGTTGCCGATCAGCAGCGGCAGCGTGAAGAGGACGATCAGGCGAAGCGGTGGGCCGACCGTCAGGTTCTTGGTCATCTGGGAATCTCGCGAAGTGGCTTGTGGCGGCTCATGCAGGGGCATCCCGGCGGGCCGCAGAGGCGTGGGCGGCCGTTGAGACCGTTCTCAGCAGGTTAGGCCTGGGCCCGCAACAAAGTCCAACAAGGACGCCTTGTGCGATTCAGAGATGTGGGGACTAAGCGTGAGCTTCATCCACCGGCCCGGTGTGAGGGACGAGAGGATGGACAGGTGAACCTCAGACTTGTGACGGCGGGCCTCCTCTGCCTGGGACTCGCGCTTTCGGGCTGCGGCCCGCAGGATGCGGCGAACTCAGGTTCGACGATGCCGGGCAGTACGCCGGCCGAGCCTTCGGCGTCCGCCCTACCCCGGCTGGTCACCAGTGAAGGCAAGGACACCAGCCGCGGGCACAACGATCCGGACGGACTGTGGGCGCAGGCGGAGCGGGACGCGGCCGACGAGTTGATCGACGATGCCGCAGAGCTGCGCGAGCACCAGCGGAACTGGCGTCGTGCCGTCGAGTCGGACTTCCCACCCGGGGGAGACATCACCGTCGATCCGCGGACGTTCATGCCTCTGCAGGAGTTGATGGTGGAGGGCTTCGGAGTGACGGGGCCAAATCCCGGGCTGCTGAAGAGCCCAGACCCCACGCTGCTGCGAGAGGCTCTGCGCCGAGCCACGGAGCGGATCTTGCGGGTCAGGGCTGACGGGCGTGAGCTGTCTGAGTCGCAGGTTGAGGGGCGCGGGGAAGCAGACGACGACGAGGGCGACGAAGAAGGCGAGCAAGGCGAGACTGACGACGACTACACGCCGAACTACTTGTCCGAACCAGAGGGCTACACGGGTGTGGTCGGAATCTCGAACTTCGACACAAAGGGGGTGGCCTTCGTCTGGCTCGAGCGCACCACGCTCCGGATCGTCGCCGAGGAGCTCCGCCGGTCGGGTGCGGTGCCGGCCCGTATCGTCCCCTACCTCGATGTGGACACTCTCGCGTGGCTGCGCGAGCATGGGGAGACCTACCCAAGTGACGCCGAGCTGCGCTAGCGGCCACTTCTTCCGGCAGAGTCGGGCCGCAGGCGACGGGCAAGTTACACCGATGTAGTTATCCCCACTGTGGACAACTCCTGTGGATAACTAGTTGACGGCTCTGGCTCAGAAAATGACTTGGCCGGCCCGGGGGCCGCCACCCCCGAACCGGCCAAGAAGCATCTTCAGGAGTGGAACTCACTACCTGTTGATTGACTAGGGATTCTACGCTCCCTGGAGGGGTGAAATGGCAGGTCCCGCGCCAGGGGGACTACATGAAATTACGTAGACCGTAGTCCGGACCACAACCAACCCTGATCCCGGGACTGAGAGTCCCCGAATCCATGGTCGATTCGGCCTCAGCCGATGGCTGCCTTGGTCTCCCGGGCCATCGCCAGTTCCTCATTGGTCGGCACCACCAAGATGGTCACCTTCGAGTCCGGAGTGGAGATCACCCGCGGCTCCTTGGAGCGGACGGCGTTGGCGGCCTCATCCAGGCGGAAGCCGAGCGGCTGCAGCCGCGTGACAACTCCGGCGCGGACCAACGCATCGTTCTCGCCGACGCCGGCGGTGAAGGTCAGCGCGTCCACCCCACCCAGGATCGCCAGGTACGAGCCGACGTAGCTGACCAGGCGGTGCAGATAGACGTCCATGGCCAGGCGGGCTCGCTGGTCACCGGCGTTGATCAGCCCGGTGATGTCGCGGAAGTCGGTGGCCCCGCACAGTCCGAGCATCCCGGACTTCTTGTTCAGCAGGGCGTCCACCTCGTTCAGGTCGATGCCTAGTGCCCGGCCCAGGAACGCGTGCAGACCGGGGTCGACATCGCCGGAGCGAGTGCCCATCACCAAGCCGGCCAGCGGAGTGAGTCCCATGGACGTGTCCACAGCCACGCCGCGCTGGATCGCCGAGATCGAGGCGCCGTTGCCGAGGTGGCAGACGATCTGGTTGAAGCTGTCGTAGGGGCGGCCGAGCACCTCGGCCACCTTCTTCGAGACGTAGCTGTGCGAGGTGCCGTGGAAGCCGTACTTGCGGATGCCATGGGCGTGAGCCAGCTCATCGTCGATGGCGTAGGTGTAGGCGGCCGGCGGCAGCGTGGCGAAGAACGCCGTGTCGAACACCGCCACATGCGGGACGTCCGGGAGCACGGCCATGGCGGCCTCGATCCCGGCAATGCCCGGCGGGTTGTGCAGCGGGGCCAGCGGGCTGAGCTCGCGCAGCTTGGCCAGCACGGAATCGTCGATCACGGTCGTCTCCCGGAACGCCTCACCGCCATGGACGGTCCGGTGCCCGACGGCAACCACCTCGGAAAGCTTCGGTCCGACCTCGTCGAAGACCTTCACCAGGTGCGCCAGCGCATGCGCGTGGTCGGGGAAGCCGAGTGAGTCGTGCCGGCTCGAACCGCCGAAGTCGTGGTCGAGAGTGCTCTCGCTCTCGCCGATCCGCTGGATGATTCCGCTAGCCACCACCTCCTCGGTCGCCATATCGATCACCTGATACTTGATCGAGCTGGAACCGCAGTTCAGCAGCAGGACGGGTTCGCTCACAGCGCTCCTCGGATTGTCCGGATCTCTACTTGGCCGCCTGGGCCTGAATCGCCGTGATCGCCACGGTGTTCACGATGTCTTCCACCAGCGCGCCTCGGGACAGGTCGTTCACCGGCTTGTTCAGGCCCTGCAGGACGGGTCCGATCGCCACCGCGCCGGACGACCGCTGGACGGCCTTGTAGGTGTTGTTGCCGGTGTTCAGGTCCGGGAAGATGAACACCGTTGCCCGGCCGGCGACCGCCGACTCGGGCAGTTTGGTCTTGGCCACGACCGGATCGACGGCCGCATCGAACTGGATCGGGCCTTCCAGAGCCAGCTCGGGCGCCCGCTGCCGGACGATCTCGGTGGCGGCGCGCACCTTGTCCACGTCCACCCCGGTGCCGGAGGTCCCGGTGGAGTAGCTGAGCATGGCCACCCGCGGCTCGATGCCGAAGCCGGCCGCCGTGGCCGCCGAGCTGATCGCGATGTCCGCCAGCTGCTCCTCGGTCGGGTTCGGGTTCACCGCGCAGTCGGCGTAGACCACGACCCGGTCGGGCAGGCACATCAGGAACGAGCCGGACACCACGCTCACTCCGGGCCTGGTCTTGATGAACTCCAGCGAGGGACGAATGGTGTTGGCCGTGGTGTTGATGGCGCCCGACACCATGCCGTCGGCCATCCCCAGGTGAACCATCATGGTGCCGAAGTACGACAGGTCTTTCAGCTTGTCCTTGGCCTGTTCGAGGGTGACTCCCTTGTGAGCGCGCAGTCGGGCGTACTCGGTGGCGAACTGCTCAACCAACCTCGGGTCGGTCGGATCGACCACCTCGACTCCGGCCAGAGCCAGGCCCAAGTGGGTGGCGCGGGCCTTGATGGCACCGGCATCACCGAGCAGGATCAGCCGGGCCACGCCGCGGCGCAGCAGGATGTCGGCGGACTTCAGGATCCGATCATCGGTCGACTCGGGCAGGACGATGGTGCGACGGTCCGAGCGGGCGATCTCCTGCAGCTGATGCTCGAACATCAGCGGGGTGATCACCTCCGAGCGATGCACCTGCAGTGCGCTGAGCAGCGCCGGAACGTCCACGTTCTCGGAGAAGATCCGGCGGGCCACCTCGACCTTGCGCGGGCTGGACGTCATGGCGCCCTCCAGCCGGAACATCCGCTCGGCGGAGGTGAACGTGCCCAGCTCGGTGGTGCCGATCGGCAGCTCGTTGTGAATGCTGGTGATCAGGGTCTTGATCGTCTCGGGGATCTCGTAGCCGCCCAGCAGCAGGATCGCGGCCAGTGGGGGGAACGAGCCGGACGTATGGGCCAGCAACAGGCCGGGCAGCATGTCGGAGCGGTCGGACGGCATGATCACCGTCGACTCCGGCTCCAGCCGGGACAACACGTTCGGCAGGGTCATGGCGGCGACCAGGACGCTGGCCGACTCCCGGTTCAGGAGGGCCGGGTTGCCCAGCACCAGCTTGGCGTCGACGGAGGCGAACTGGTCGGCCACGGTTGGGGCGGCCAGCAGCTTCTCACACGGCAGGACGGCGACCAGGACGTCGGTGAGCTTGGCCAGCTCGGCCTTGACCGCGTCCACCAACTCAGGCTCGACCCGGTTGGCGATCACGGCCAGCACCTTCACGTGGTTGGCCCGGAACTCGCGCAGGCCGCCCTCGGCGGCTTCGCGGATCCCCTCGGCGTCGCGGGCCCGTCCGCTGACCACCAGGACCACCGGCGTGTTCAGGTTCGCGGCGACCTTGGCGTTGAAGTTCAGTTCGGTGGGTGAGGCCACGTCGGTGTAGTCGGAGCCGAGGATCACGACGTTCTCGTGCTTGTCCTTCAGCGCGGCGAAGCGCTCGACCAGGGTCGCCTGCGCGGCATCGGCGTCCGCACGGACGTCGTCGTAGGTGACCCCGATGCCTTCGTCGTAGCCCTGGCTGACGCCGGGCTGCTCGATCAGGGTCTGCAGGATCGGGTCCTTCACGCCGTCGCGGACCAGCGGACGGAACACGCCGACCGATCCCAGCGTGCGGGTGAGGGCCTCGATCAGGCCCACGGCCACCATCGACTTCCCGGTCAGGCCTTCGGGAGATGCCGCGTAGATGCTCGTGCTCACGCTGGTCAGGTTATCGCTGACTGAGGGTAGGCCGTGAACCGAGGTGCGTTCGTCCGGTTCGCCGATGGACGGATGTGCGGTGCCGACCACGCTCAGCTGGGGAGGTGCTGGCCGATCCAGGCCATGTCGACCAGATGCTGCGGCGTCCCGCCCGGAGTCTCCAGGATGATCGGTGCGCCCGCGGTGGCGAAGACCTCGGCCAAGCCCTCGGGATCGCACTGGCCGGCGCTCAGGTTGGCGTGCCGGTCGGCCCCGGAGCCGAAGGCGTCGCGGGAGTCGTTGCCGTGGACCAGATCGATCCGTCCGGTGATCGCCCGCACCCGGTCGACCAGGCCGCTGAGCTCATTGCCGGCCGCGTGGGCGTGGCAGGTGTCCAGGCAGAAGCCGACTCGGTCGGCGTTCGGCGAGCCGGAGATGGCCTCCCACAGTCGATCCAGCCGCTCGAGTTCCCTTGCCATGGCGTTCGCGCCGCCGGCGGTGTTCTCGATCAGCAGCGGGACGTCGATCTTCAGCCCGTCGATCGCCTTGCGCCAGTTCTCGAAGCCGACCTGCGGATCGTCGCTGGCCAGCACGTGGCCGCCGTGGACGATCACGCCGGCTGCCCCGATCTCGGCGGCAGCGGTGAGCTGCTTCTGCAGCTGCTGGCGACTCGGGATCCGGATCCGGTTGTTGGTGCTGGCCAGGTTCAGCACATAGGGCGCGTGGACGTACAGGGCCACGTCCGCTGCGGCCGCGGTCTCGCGGAGCCCGGCCGCCCCGCCGGCGTACTCGACCTTCGGCCCCTGCCAGGCCTGCGGATCACCGAGGAAGAACTGGCAGGCGCCGGCGCGTAACTCGGCAGCGGCGGCCACGGGATCGGTGGCGTCGACATGGGCTCCCAGGACTGGCATGCCCTGCAGTCTAGGCGGCGGCTCCGACCTCGCCCAGGGTCCACTGGGTGGGCGCTGATGGACCCGGATCTGGAGGCCATTAGGTGCAGTCCGAGGGGAGCCCGTGCACATCCGACCGACATGGTTGGCCAGAAACCTACGGAAGGGTAAGTTAGGCACGCCCACGACAAAGGAGCTTGAGATGGACGCAGGTCACCTGGCGGTCATGTTCGCCGGTTCGGTGGCCCGGCATGGTGAGCTTCCGGCCACGCGGGTCCGAGTGGACGGAGAGTTCGTCGTCCAGACCTATGCCGAGCTCGGCGCGCAGGTACGGCAGCTGGCCGCGCGGCTGATCGACCGTGGCCTGGCCCCCGGCGATCGGGTCGCCATCTTCTCCACCAACCGCCCCGAGTGGAGCCTGGCCGACTTGGCCTGCGCCACCGCGGCCCTGGTCAGCGTCCCGCTGTACCCGACCAGCACCCCCGAGCAGGTCCGCCACATCATCCGCGATGCCGGTGCCACCGTGGCTTTCGTGGCCGGCCAGGCCGAGATCGACAAGCTCACCGAGGCCGGGCTGGACGATGTGGCCGTGATCAGCTTCGACGAGCTGGACGGTGTGACCGGACTCAGCGACGAGTTGGCTGCGGCGCCGTCCGACTTCACGGCCGTGGAAGAGCGGCTGGCCGCGGCCCGCGCCGACGACCTGGCCACCATCATCTACACCTCCGGCACCACCGGTGAGCCCAAGGGTGTGATGCTCACCCACCGCGGCTTCACCCATCAGGTCGCCGTACTGAACCGCTACTTCACGATCACGCCCAAGGATTCGTCGCTCTGCTTCCTGCCGCTGAGCCACGCACTCGAGCGAGCCTGGACCTATGTGGTGCTGGCCGACGGCTGCCTGAACACCTATGTCCCCGACCCGCGCACGGTCGCCGAGATGATGGTGGCCGCGAAGCCGACGCTGCTGGCCAGCGTCCCCCGCCTCTTCGAGAAGGTGTTCATCACCGCGCAGGAGAAGGTGGCCGACAGCCCGCTGAAGAAGCGGATCCTGGCCTGGGCGCTGCGCACCGGAAGCGCCTATCACGACGTGCTGCGCGCCGGGAAGCACCCCGCGCCGCTGCTCACGCTGAAGCTCAAGATCGCCGACAAGCTGGCTCTGGGCGCGGTCCGGGACGCCATGGGCGGGCCCAAGGTCGTCCTGGCCTGTGGCGGAGCGCCGCTGCGCACGGAGATCGAGGAGTTCTTCTACGGCTGTGGCCTGCTGGTGCTGCAGGGCTACGGGCTGACCGAGGCGTCCCCGCTGGTCACCTTCCCCTCCTCGGCCAGCATTCGGTTCGGCACGGTCGGCAAGGTGATGGACGGCGGCGAGCTGCGAGTCTCCGACAGTGGCCAGATCGAGTACCGCGGCCCGAACCTGATGACCGGCTATTGGGGCAAGCCGGAGGAGACGGCCACCACCATCGTGGACGGCTGGCTGCAGACCGGTGACGTCGGCACGCTCGACGAGGACGGCTTCCTGCAGATCACCGACCGGATCAAGAACCTGATCGTCACCAGCAACGGCAAGAACGTCGCTCCGGCCCCGATCGAGGGGCTGTTGGCCAGCGACCCGCTGTTCGAGTACACCCTGGTGCTGGGCGACAACCGTCCGTATCTGACTTTGCTGGTCGCGCCCTCCTTGCCGCATCTGGAGGACATTGCCCATCAGCTGCAGGTGAGCTGGTCCAAGCGCGAGGAGCTGCTGAACAACCAGCAGGTACTCGACGAGATCCGGCGCCGGGTCAGCGAGCTGACCGCCAAGCTGCCCAAGCATGAGCAGATCCGCGATCTGCGGCTGCTGATCGAGGGCTTCACCCAGGAGAACGGCCTGCTCACCCCGAGCTTGAAGGTGAAGCGCCGTGAGGTCGAGCAGCGCTTCTCGGCTCTGGTCGAGGACATGTACAACCGCGCCGGCAAGTTCCTCAAGCGCTGACCTGAGCCCCTGGCTCGCCTCACTCCCTTCTCACCGTCCCTCCTGGCAGGGACGGTCTTGTTGCCGTCCTCGGAGGTCGCCGGCGGCCGGGGAGGTTCACACCGGCGAGTTGAGGACGGATACCCCGGGGGGTATATAGTCACCAGGGTGAAGACGGTGATTGTGGGTGGTGTTGCCGGCGGGATGTCCGCGGCGACCAGGTTGCGTCGGCTGGACGAGTCCGCCGAGATCGTGGTGCTCGAGCGCTCGGGGCATGTGTCCTTCGCCAACTGCGGGCTTCCCTACTACGTGGGTGGCGTGATCACCGACCGGCAGGCGCTGCTGTTGCAGACCCCGGCCAGCCTCAAGGCACGGTTCGGCTTGGACGTCCGGGTGAACTCCGAAGTGGTCGCCATCGACCGGGCCGGCAAGACGGTCACGGTCGCGAACCTGGCGGACGGCAGCCGCTACACCGAGAGCTACGACGCCCTGATCCTGGCCCCGGGTGCCGCGCCGTTCGTGCCGCCGATCCCGGGTGCCGAGCGCGCCCTCACCCTGCGCAACATCGCCGACGTGGACGCCATGGCCGCCGCTGTGGCCGATCGTCCGGATCGCGCCGCGGTGATCATGGGTGGCGGTTTCATCGGCGTCGAGCTCGCCGAGAACCTGATCCACAAGGGCTTTGAGGTGACCATCGTGGAGTTGGCCGAGCAGCTGCTGGCCCCGCTGGACGTCGAAATGGCTGCTCTGGTCGAGAAGAAGCTGATTGCCAACGGCGTCCGGGTGGTGACGGGAGCCTCGGTCACCGCCATCGCCGAGGACAGCGTGACCCTCTCCGACGGCAGCACCCTGGCCGCCGGTCTGGTGATCGCGGCCATCGGCGTCCGGCCGGAGACCACTCTGGCCGAGGCGGCCGGCCTGGAACTGGGCGAGCGCGGCGGGATCCTGGTCGACGAGCACCAGCGCACCTCCGATCCGGCGGTCTTCGCCGTCGGTGATGCCGTGGTGAAGCGGGACGTGATCAGCGGCGCCCAGGCCTTGGTGCCGCTGGCCGGCCCGGCCAACCGCCATGGACGCCTGGTGGCTGACGTGATCGCCGGACGGGCCGCGTCCGCCAAGCCCGTCCTGGGCACGGCAGTGGTCGGCGTCTTCGGCCTGACCGCTGCGGCCACCGGCTGGACCGAGAAGCGCGCCCGAGCCGCGGGCCGAGCCATCCGAGTGATCCACACTCACCCGGCCAACCACGCCGGCTACTACCCCGGTGCCGAAGGGCTCAGCCTGAAGCTGGTCGTCGACGCCGAGACCGATGCCGTCCTGGGCGCCCAGGGCGCCGGTGGATCGGGCGTCGACAAGCGAATCGACGTGATCGCCACGGCGATCCGCGGAGGCATCACCGCCTCCGAGCTGGCCGACCTCGAGCTCTCCTATGCGCCGCAGTTCGGCTCGGCCAAGGATCCGGTGAACATGCTCGGCTACATCGCCGAGAACCTGCGCGACGGGCTCACCGACACCATCCAGTGGCACGAACTGGACGCCGAGCTGGCTCGTGGCGTCCAGCTGATCGACGTCCGCACGCCGAGTGAGTATGCGGCCGGTGGCATCCCCGGCGCGATCAACATCCCGGTGGACGACCTGCGCGACCGCCTCGACGAGGTGGCCGACGACGTGATCGTGCACTGCCAGGTCGGGCTGCGTGGCTACCTGGCCGCCCGCACCCTTGCCCAATCCGGCCGCCGGGTCCGCAACCTCGATGGGGGCTACCGGACCTGGGCGCGCCTCTGAGCGTCCGTCCTTGTCGGGACGGTTGGTCGCGGCCCGCTCCGGGTCGCCCCGGCCGCGCTCCCAGGCGAGCGTTCGGCCAATTCTGTCCGCTATTTGTCTGTACGACTCTGTACGAAATCCGCCAATGGGCTGGGAGGATTTCATTACTGAGTTGTTCACTAGGACGAGCAGGCACTGATCGGTAAGCCGGGGACTTCAGGGACGCTGACCTGTTTCGAGGGGTGTGGCCATTTCGATGGCCGCTCGGGCATCAGCGACCGTGCAGCCGGCGCGCATGTCAGTGCCTGCCCGAACCAGAGTTCTTTTTCGTTGGCCAGGGGCAACCCTGGGCAACCACCACCCCGACAGGAATTTCTGTGCAGCAGCGGCCCACCAGGACCGAGATCGCCGTGTTGATCGATCAGGCGCGAAAGGATCGACATCTTTCGATCCGAACCGTCGCGCGAGTGGTCGGCGTGCCTTCTTCGACAATGCAGGGCTGGCTCTCGGCCCGGCACTTTCCGACCCCGGCCCTGCGGCCTCGGTTTCTTCGGCTGGTCGAGCTCCTCGAGCTCACCGACCAGCTTCATCCGGGGTTGTGGCTCGACGAGGACTGAACCGGGACGTCCGCTCGGTCACGTCGGTTCCCGGCGGATCCGCCGCGATGGGTGGACAATGAGCCATGCTCACCCCCGAGCGCTGGTCTGAGTTCGCCGACCTTCTGGACCAGACGCGCAAGACCCGGCATCTGTCGATCCGGGCCACGGCACGGCTGGCCGGTGTTCCGGCCACCACCGTTCAGGGCTGGCTGGACGGGACGCACAACCCGTCACCCACATCGCGTCCGCAGTTCCTGCGGCTGGTCTCCGAACTCGGTCTGGACCAGAAGCTGCCGCCCGGCTGCTGAGCCGTCCGCTACCCGCCGGGCGTGTCCGTCGGAGTGGGGCTGGGCGTGGGGGTCTCCGGCGGCGGAGGCGGTGTCGCCGCCTCGATCGGGCTGGTCGCCACCGAGGAAACCTGGACGCTGCCGTAGCCGGAGCGCCGTCCGGTGACCACCACTCGGAGCGCTATACCCGTTTGTGCCTCGGTGACCACGAACTCCCGTGAGGTGGCGCCGTCGATGGCCGTGTCCCCGGCGAACCACTGGTAGCTGAGGCTGGCTACAGCCGGCGTCCAGGCGGGCACGTTCGCGGTCAGGGTGCTGCCGACCTTCGCCGAGCCGCTGATGGTCGGTGCCGGCGTCGCCGTGAACGCCGCAACCACCTTCACCGCAGGAGTGGTCACGGTCAGGTCGGTGTAGCCGGCCAGCTTGCCGGTGACCCGCACCGAGAGCTTGTGACCGACATCGGAGGCCTTGGGCAGGTAGGTCGCCGCGGTCTGCTTCTTGATGGTCTTCCCGTCGCGCAGCCACTGGTAGCGGTAGCTGGTCGGCGTCGGGCTCCAGGTGCCCAGGTTGACGCTCAGCGGGGTGCCGAGCACGGCCTCCTCGGGCAGTCGGACGCCACTGGCCGCGAACTTTCCGCGGTAGATATCGGCGGTGCCCGGCGAGGTCCTGGCGGGCAGCACCACGTCCCCTACGGCCGCGGTCACCGTCACGCGGATCTCGGCGTTGTAGTCGGCCGCGACCAGTTGATAGGTCGCCCCGGTGGCACCGCTGATCGGCGTCCGGCCGCGCTTCCACTGGTAGCTCAGCGTGGCCCCGTCCGGCACCCAGGTGCCCGGCACCGCGGTCAGGGTGAGCCCGACCCGCGGGCTGCCGCCGATGTTGGGGTAGTTGCGCGGCGCCGGCAGGAAGGGGACCGGCACCGTGGTGCTCTGGTACGGCCAGCGCGTGGAGCCGGCCCGGGCGATCGTGCGCAGGCAGGCCGGCTTACCGGCGACGCCGCACTTGCCGTACAGCGGGACGGTCACCGGCACCCCGGTCCACCACGAGGTCTGCTTCATGGCACCGTCCCAGGTCAGCGAGATGTGCACATGGTTCTTGTGGTTGGCGGTGTACGAACCACGGCTGGCCATCTTCCGCCAGCCGAGCTCGGGGTAGTAGGTCGACCAGATCCGCTGGTTCCAGATCACGTACATGATCCCGAGCCGCCGGGCCACCTCACCGTTGTTGGCGGTGATCCAGGTCAGCGCCTTGTCGACCCGGCCGCGCTGGGACTTGCTCTTCATGTCCATGTGCCAGTCCAGCGCCCGTCCCTCCTTGTGCTCGGAGGTTCCACCGACGCTGCAGGCCCGGGAGATGCCGGACGATCCGCCGCCCCAGGTCTTGATCAGCAGGCTCAGCAGAGCCTTGGTGCCGGGCTTGGCCGTCGGCGTGCACCGGGACTGTGGGTCATAGCCGGGATGCGCATCGATGGTCGCCGTGGCCAGCGTCTTGGGCGGGTAGGGGCTCTTCGCTGCGGCGGACGGCACCGCGACCGGGCTGGTCCAGAGCAGCACGGTTGCACAGATCGCGGCCAGGAGTGCGGTGATTCGTCGGGTCATGGGATTCCCTTGGAGGTGGTGCTTGCACCCTAGCGACTCGGCCGCCGCCGGTTGGGGCGTCCGCCATCAGAAATTCGGCGGCAGCTCCGACGCTCGACGGTGCCGTGCCCCGGACGTTCGGGACGAGTGGGCGTCCGATCAGGCCGCAGCCAGCGGAGACGGGTTGGCCTCGGCCGTCGGCGCCCAGGCGGCCGGTGAGCTGGACGGCACCACGGCCGGATCCGGAGTCGCGCTGGCCGACAGGCCGGAGCTCGACACCACGGCGGTGGGCTCGGAGTAGACCTTGATCGTCCGATACCCCGACTTCGCCGCGGTGACCTTCACGGTGATCGTCTTCCCGACCAGGTCGGACGGAAGCACCACGGTGGCTTTGGTTGCCTTGGCGATCGCGACCCCGTCCGCGTACCACTGATAGGTCAGCTTCGACGGCTTGGGCGACCAGGTGCCCGTGATCACACTGAGCGTGGCGCCGGCCACCAGCGAGCCACGCACCTGCGGGATCGGGGCGCTGGTGAACTGGCGTAGCACTGTGGTCTTTGCCGAGGTCAGCGTCGTTGTCTGGTAGCCGGTGCTGGCGCCGGTGATCTTCACTGAGAGCTGGTGCTTGTTGTCGGAGCTCTTCACCTTGTAGGTGGCCTTCGTGGCACCGGAGATCTTCTTGCCGTCGCGCAGCCACTGGTAGCTGACCTTCTCCGGCTCCGGGGTCCAGCTGCTCACCCCGGCGGTCAGCGTCTTGCCCGGGGAGAACACTCCGGAGATGCCTGCGGCACCGGTGCTGAACTTCGCCAGGCTGACCTTGGCGGTGGCCGCCGAGGTGCGGGTGGTGGCGCTGCCGCTGCTGGGCTTGGCGGTGATCTGGACGCGCAGAGTCTTGCCGCCGAGGCTCGGGGCAATCTCGAGCGAGGCCTGGTCGGCACCCTCGATCGAGGTGCCGTTGGCCTGCCACTGGTAGCTCAGCTTCGCGTTTCCGGTGGCCCAGTTGCCGGTGGTGGCCTGCAGCGTGCGTCCGATCTGGGCGGTGCCGGTGATGATCGGGACGGCCTTGGGAGCGGCCACGAACTTCGCCGGGACGAAGGTCTCCTGGTACGGCCAGGTCTTGTCGGTGGACCGCGGGATCACCGGAAGGCAGCCGGGCTGCCCGGTGCCGCCGCAGGCGCCCTCGAGCGGGACGGTGACCGGCACTCCGGTCCACCAGGACGTCTGTTGGTAGGCGCCGTCCCAGGTCAGCGAGATGTGGACGTGGTCCTTGTGGTTGGCCGTGTAGGAGCCGCGGTCTGCTTCGTTCCGCCAGCCGCGGTCGGGGGCGTAGGTGGCCCACAGCTGCTGGTTCCAGATGATGTACATGATCCCGAGCCGACGCGCGATCTCGCCGTTGTTGGCGGTGATCCAGGTCAGTGCCTTGTCGACCTGGGCCACGTCGGAGGCGTTCTTGACGTCCATGTGCCAGTCCAGCGCCCGTCCCTCCTTGTGTTCGGAGGTGCCGCCGGTGGTGCAGGCGCGCGAGATTCCGGACGACGATCCGCCCCAGGTGGTGATCAGCAGGTTCAGCAGCGCGGTCGCGCCCGGCTTCGCGCTGGGCGAGCAGGTGGTCTGCGGCTGATAGCCCGGGTGGGCGTCGATCACATTGCTGGACAGGCTGGCCGGCGGTGCCGGGACCGGATCGGCAGCCCGTGCGGCCGTGGGCACGGCGACCCACAAGGCGATGCTGGTGAGCACCGCGATGCTGGCGCGGACGAGCTTGGGCATGCACTTCTTCCTGATCGGGGGATCCGAGTCAGAACGCTAGGCGACCACGGTTCGTCGGCGCCCTTCTGCGTGCAGATATCCGCAGAGAAGGCCGCGAACCGTGAGTAGGGGTTGAGAGTTCGCCGCGCTCAGTGATTGGTGAATTCGGCTGTCACCACCGGGAACACCGGTGACGCCGTTTGGTCGCAATTTGGCCCGGGCCGGGCGCTGCCTTCGTCTCGACGGGCTTTCCGGCGGCAGCAATAATGGACCTACTGGGAAGTCCATCGGGGGATGGCGGTGATGTTGTCGCGCCCTCGTGAGATTCTGTTCACAACGTTCGGGGGGCTGGACGGCATGTCCAAGAAGCGCATTTCACTGGCTGTGGCCGGACTGCGCGCTGCCCTGATTGCCGTGCTCGGATTGGCCTTTGTGGCCTCCGGCTTTGCCGCGCCGGCGGTGGCCGGGGGATACGGATCGATTCTCGGAACGGTCACCCTGCCCCAGGGCGGGTCGGCCGCGAATGCCCAGGTATGCCTTTTCACTGAGCCGTCCGGCGGCTGGTCGAGCGAGTGCACCTCCACCGACGCGTCCGGCGGGTTCCAGTTCGCCGGGCTGGCCCCGGGCAGCTACTCACTGTCGGCATCGGCGGACGGCTACGTCACCAGCTATCTGGGCGGCAGCCCCTACCTGAAGGACCGGCTCGTGGTTGAGCTCGGCGGCGGTGCGAGCCTTCACCAGGATCTGCAGTTGCGCGCCGGGGCCACGATCACCGGGAAGGTGCTCGACAGCGCCGGACGTCCATTCGGCTACGACCTCACGCTCAGCCTGCGGGGACCGGCCGAGGATCCCCGGCCAGGCTCGGAGTTGCAGCCCGGCACTCCGGCCGACGGACGGCGTCCGTATCGCTTCGGGCCGGTGCCGGACGGCACCTATCGGGTCGTAGCCGAGTCGACGGTCACCTGCACTCCGCAGCAGGTCGACCCGTGCCAGTGGGCCGAGACCACCGTGGTGGTGGCCGGCGGACGGGCGGTCACCGCACCGACCCTGCGGCTGATCGGTGGCACCGGCTTTTCCGGGACGGTCAGTTTCCCGGCCGCCGTCGGACCGGATCAGCCGCCGAGTCGGCTCTACCAACTCGACGTCTACACCCGCGCCGGCGTGCTGGTGCGCTCCGGGGTCTACGAGGCGTCCACGGTTCGCGGGACAGCGCTGCGGGGCAGCTACCAGCTGCACCTGAAGCCGGGCCGCTACCAGCTGCGCTTCACTCCGGTGGACGGCAGCGCCAGCTACTGCCTGGGCTGCGCCGGCGGCATGACCACCACCACCGGGCGGCTGCGCAACCTCGGCACCATCACGTTGGCCGGGCCGGTGAAGGCACTGAGCACCGGCGGGGTCCGGATCGTCGGCACGCCGACGGTCGGTCAGACCCTGACAGCGGTCACCACCGGCTGGCCCGTCAGCGCCCGACTGCAGTACCAGTGGTACCGCAACGGTCATCGGATCCGGGGCGCACAGCAGGCCACGCGAGTGCTCACTGCCGGTGATCTACATCGCCGGATCTCGGTGCGGGTGCGGGCCAGCCTGGACCGGGCGAGGTCGGCTCAGGTCGTTGCCGGCCTGAGTACCCGGATCAGGTCGGGCCAACTCAGCGGCGGCACAGCGACGATCACGGGATCGCCGATGGTCGGCCAGCGACTTGTCGCCGGCAGCACCGGCTGGCAGCCGGCCGGGGTGCGATTGCACTACTACTGGCTGCGTGATGGCCGCACGATTCGGCGGGCCACAGGACGCAGCTATCAGGTGCGGGCCGCCGATCTGGGCCATCAGGTTTCGGTGCGGGTGACAGCTGAAAAGGCCGGCTATCGGAGTTCCATGGTGATTTCGACGGCGCTGACAATCAACTGAGCGCTGTCGCTTCCACGCCCAGTCAGCATTAGCGCTGGCGATCCTCTCATTCCCAGAGGACCGGCCCACCTCGGCCCCTACACTGAGGATCCAGTCTCGGCGGGAGTGTTGAATTTCTCCCGGCCGGTCTTCGAGGAGCGGACCCGGGGGTGTTGGATGCGGCTATTCCGTCGGACGGCTGTGGCCGTTCTGGCTGTGTTCAGCCTGGCCGTGGGCGCGGCCCCGTCCGCCATGGCCGCCGACCCGGTGATCACTTTCTCGGTGTCGGGCGCGAGCAACTTCGGGGTCTACCTGTGCCCGTGGTCTGGTTCGACCTACACCTGCGGTGATCCGCTCACTCCTACCGCATCGGCAGTCAGTGTGCCGATGGCCGATCTCACTGCCGGAGGTAAGTACGCCATCGGGGTCAAGAAGTCTGGCTACTGGGACCAGTGGTGGCATCAGTCCGGGTTCAGCACGGTCAAGCCGACCTCGACCGGTTCCGGTGAGTACGTCAGCGCGGGCGCGAGTTCGATCGCCCTGGGCACCGCCACCATGAAGCGGAAGTACCAGCTATCCGGCTCGGTTACGGCCGATGCGAACACCCGGCTGGGCGGGATCGAGGTCGGCATCTACGCCAACCTGTCCGCAGTCGCAGCTGGGACCCCGCTGACCGGCCTCACCACCAGTGGCGATGGCACCGACAAGGATCTGGGCACCTACGACATTGACATCCCCTATAGCGCACCCGGCACCTTCGTCGTCGGCCTTAAGGACCCCAGCGCCGCCTATGCACAAGCCACCGAGACGGTCAGCCTCGCAGCTGCGGCTACCAGCCGCGACTTCACGATGAGGGTCAACGACCACATGATCACGGTCGGTGGGACGGTTGTGCTTGGCGATGCCGCTACTCCGAGTGGGGTGTCGGTGGATGCCTTCGTCTGGAACACCGACTCCACCTGGGCGCCCGCGGCTTCGGAGGAGAGCATCGTCGACGGCAGCTACCAGCTGTCGATCCCGGAGGGGCGGACCTTCACGCTGCGCTTCAGCAAGGTCGGCTACCGGACGGTCTGGCTGGGTGGCTCCTATCCGGGCTCGCCGACGGACACCAACAGTCGAGTGGCGAACTCGCTGACCAGCATCGACCTGGTGACGCTGCCGGAGTGGACGTCCGCCTTCATGTCGGTCGCCGGCCAGAACGAGGACGCCTGCAATCCCACCAAGGGAGGCATGACGCTGGCGGCCGGCGGAGACTTGAATCAGGCCGTGATGAACCTCGGCTTTGAGATCTCCTTCTGGGGGAAGAAGGGGTCGAACCTGGTTGTCACCGACCGCGGTATCGCCTTCCTCGCGAACGATAAGGACTCCAGCTTCAACCGCACCGAGATCCCCGACCTGGGCACCTGGTCGGGGGCGCCGGTGCTCGCCCCGCTGTGGTTCGACGGTGACCTCTCCGGTGCCGTCGCCGACTCGGTCACCTACGGCGCCGCAGACGGGGTCGCCTGTATCCGCTGGAACGACGTCGGCCACTACAGCGCGGACGACAGTGCACCGAACACCTTCCAGCTGATCATCACCTCCAGGTCCGGCGCGGCCGGACGATCGGCCGGTGACTTTGACCTGACGTTCAACTACGACCAGGTGCAGTGGGACGCCTCCGGCACAGCGCGGGTCGGCTACACGGCCGGCGATCGGACTCGCGGCCACTACTGGGTGAACCCGGGCGTGGCCGGCGCCATCGTCGACGGTGGCTCGAGCCCGCTGATCGCGTCCTCGCTGGGCAGCAGCACCCCGGGTCGCTACGTCTTCGAAGTGCACAACGCTCTGGTGGCCGCCGGACCGCCGACGATCACCGGCACTCCGATCGTCGGGGCCACCCTCACCGGGCACGCCAGCACCTGGTCGCCCACTCCCGACTCGCTCAGCTACCAGTGGAAGCTGGACGGTCAACCGGTGTCGACGGCGTCCAGCTACAAGGTGCCCAGCAAGTCCGAGGGCAAGCCGATCACGCTCACCGTGACCGCGCAGAAGACCGGGCTCACCACGGTCACCTCGACCGTGTCGGCGGGCACGGTGCTGCGGGTGTTCAGCAGCCAGCCCACCCCGAAGCTGTCCGGGACGGTGAAGGTCGGCTCGACCCTGACCGCCAAGCCGGGTACCTGGTCTCCGGCGGCGACCCTGAGCTACCAGTGGTTCCGAGGCAGCTCGGCGATCTCCGGTGCCACCAAGAGCAAGTACAAGGTCCAACTGGCCGACGTGGGCCAGAAGCTCTCGGCCCGAGTCACCGCCAGCAAGGCCGGCTATCTCGGCGTGACCAAGGCGTCCGCGGCGACCAAGACCGTGCCGAAGGTGACCATGAAGGCGAGTACGCCGAAGATCACCGGCACCACCAAGGTCGGATCGACGCTGGGGGTGAGCAGTGGCTCGTGGACCTCCGGGGTCACGTTCAGCTACCAGTGGTACCGCTCGGGCAAGGCGATCAATGGGGCCACCGGCTCGACCTATCTGCTCACGATCGCGGACAAGGGCAAGACGCTCACGGTGAAGGTCACCGGAGTCCGCGCCGGTTACACGACGGCTGCCAAGACGTCCAAGTCGTCCAAGCGGATTACCTAGTCAAACGTCCGTTTATTGACCGTTCGGGAGGCCGGATCTGGTCTCTGGGGTCCTTCGGTATGCGCCAGAATTGAGCCACCACTCAGAGCCAGAAGGACGCCCTCATGCGCCGGATCTTCAGAACTGTCGTCAGCATTGCGCTCACCGGACTGCTGACCCTTGGTTTCCTCGCCCCGACCTCGGCCGAAGCCGCCAGCAAGAAGGTCAGCGCCGGCTCGGTGAAGATCAGCGGGACGGCGAAGGTGGGCGAGACCCTCACGGCGGCAACGGCGTCCTGGAAGCCTGCCGGGGTTGTTCTGAAGTACCAGTGGTACCGCTCGGGCAAGAAGATCGGCGGCGCCACGAAGGCGACCTACACCCTCGGCTCGTCCGATCTGAACAAGCAGATCACGGTGAAGGTGACCGGCTCGCTGTCCAAGTACAAGGCCGCGTCGAAGACGTCCGGGAAGACGAAGAAGGTCGGGCTCGGCACCATCAGCTATGTGGGCATCGACCTCACCGGAGCGGTCGCCGTCGGCGGCACGGTGCGGGTTGTCGGGGCGTGGAAGCCGGCCGACACGAAGGTGAAGTACCAGTGGTACAGCGACGACGTCCCGATGAAGGGGGCCACCTCGCGGACGTACGCGATTCGCTCGGCGGATGAGACGCACCGGCTGGGTGTCGTGATCCACGTCAGTCGGAAGGGCTACAAGACCCGCGATCTGTACTGGAAGTTCAACTACGACGTCGGTTCTCGCGGATCTCAGGACGGCCTGCTGGAGGTTGGCACCGACATCAAGCCGGGCACCTACGTGGCCCCGGGTGGGAGCCTGTGCGAGTGGGATCGCGAAGACCGTGGCTTCTCGGTCCTTGGTGCGGGCCCGAACTCCGACGGCCAGGTGATCGTCACCATTAATCCTGGTGACCGCTACTTCTACAACCGCGGATGCGGCACGTGGCGCACCTTCGAACCGTCCGCCATGAAGCAGATGACCTACTTCATCGACGGCCAGTTCAGCGTGGGCCCGGAGATCAAGCCCGGCACCTACGAGACCAACTGGTGGAACGGCGAGTGCTACTGGCAGACGAACTCGGGTTTCGATGGGAGTCGAGATGACTTCATCGCCGACGGCCGGGCCACCTATCCGCACGATCCGATCCGAGTGGTCCTTGACTCCAGCGTCACCGGCTTCGAGTCTCGCGACTGTGGTGGCTGGTACCGAGTGGAGGACTAGGCAGAGCGCCGATCGCGTCAGCGATTCGCCCCGCACAACCCGCGGACGGTAGAGTTGCCTGTCGGCCACCGTTCGCGGTGGTTGATGAATACGCCCTCCTGCCACGGGAAGCGCCCGTGGCCGCTCTAGACCAGAGGAGGTGGAGTTCGCGTATGCGCAAGTACGAAGTCGTAGTGATCATTGATCCCGACGTCGACGACCGCCAGGTGAACGGCTTGCTGGACAAGCCGCTGGCCGGACTCACCAAAGCCGGTGGCACTGTGGACCAGACTGATGTGTGGGGCCGGCGTCGCCTGGCCTACCAGATCAAGAAGAAGTCCGAAGGCATCTACGTGGTGGTCAACGTCACCGCTGAACCGGCCGTCGTGAAGGAGCTGGATCGTCAGCTCACCCTTAACGAGCAGATCCTGCGGACGAAGGTCATCCGCCCCGATCTGCACTGACGCCTGCTGAACCCCTTTCGCCTGTCAGTGTCACCTGAAAGGCTGTGGGGGATAAGCGAAGTCCGATCGAAAGACTGAAACATGGCTGGCGAGACTCTCATCACCGTGGTCGGCAACCTCACCGCCGACCCGGAACTGCGGTTCACCCCCTCGGGTGCTCCCGTAGCTAACTTCACCGTCGCTTCGACGCCGCGCACCTTTGACCGGGCCAGCGGCGAGTGGAAGGACGGGGATGCCATGTTCCTCAACTGCGCCGTATGGCGCCAGCCGGCTGAGCACGTCGCCGAATCCCTCACCAAGGGGATGCGTGTGATCGTCCAGGGCCGGCTGCGGTCGCGCAGCTACGAAACCCGTGAGGGTGAGAAGCGCACCGTGTTCGAGGTCGAGGTCGAAGAGGTCGGTCCCTCGCTGAGGTATGCAACGGCAAAGGTCACGAGGACCTCGTCGGGCAACTTCGGCGGCGGCTCTGCTGGTGGTGGTGGCTCCTCATGGGGCAACAACGCCGGTGGGTCGCAGGAGCGGACGGCTGGAGCCGACCCCTGGGCGTCCGCCCAGAGCGAGGAACCCCCGTTCTGATCCGCACGGCATCGCACCGCGGTGCCGCGTCATTCCGGCGTGAGCCGGGCTTTCGGTATTAGGAGAGCACCACAATGGCCCAACAACGTAAGCCTATGAAATCGTCGAAGAAGGTTGCCCCGGCGAAGTCCATTCGCATCGGCAACATCGACTACAAGGACACCGCCACGCTGCGGAGGTTCATCTCCGAGCGCGGCAAGATCCGCGCCCGTCGTGTCACCGGCCTCTCGGTGCAGGAGCAGCGCAAGGTCGCGATCGCAGTGAAGAATGCTCGCGAACTCGCCCTGCTGCCCTACGCCTCGACCTCTCGCTGATAAGGGGGATTACAGATGAAGTTGATTCTGACTGCCCCGGTTGAGCACCTGGGGATCCCCGGCGACATCGTCGAGGTGAAGGACGGCTACGGCCGTAACTTCCTGCTGCCCCGTGGCCATGCGATCAGCTGGACCCGCGGTGCGGAGAAGCAGATCGAAGGCATCAAGCGGGCGCGTGACGCCCGTGAGATCCGCGGCACCGAGCACGCCGTCCAGATCCGTGAGCAGCTGGAGGCCCTCGAGGTCACCCTGCCTGCGCGCGCTGGCGAGGCCGGCAAGCTGTTCGGCGCGGTGACCTCGGCCGAGATCGTTCTCGCGGTGAAGAAGGCCGGTGGCCCGGCCCTCGACAAGCGTTCGATCGAGATCACGAAGCCGATCAAGACTGTTGGCAAGCACACCGTCGGCATCAAGCTGACTGCCGGTGTGGTCGCCCACATCAGTGTGGGTGTTGTCGCAGCCTGAGTTCGTTTCGGGAGCGCCGGTCGTCTTCGGACGGCTGGCGCTTCTGCGTTGTGGTGGCCGAGCCTGGCGCGTCCGCCGGAGATGCCGTTCTGAGTGATTCTGCCCACCCGCCGCACCCGCCGGATCACGTCCGAGGTCGAGGGCGGCGGCCTAGTCTTCTGCCGTGGCGACCTGGGCACCGGCCGAAGGCGACTATGCCGCCGAGGTCGCCGACGGGCGTCGCGACCCCAGCATGGACTCACTGCGGTTCATTGCGGTCGTCCTGGTCGTGTTGTTTCACTTCATGGCGTCGATCACGACCCGCGGTGGTGTCCTGGACAGCGCGTTCTACGCGACCTGGGCCCTGCGAGTGCCACTCCTGATCTTTGTCTCCGGTTGGTTCTCCAGCGCCGAGCCGCCCACCCGTCGCTCGATGATCCGGCTGCTGCAGTCGATCGTCGTGGTCTACCTGTTCTTCGAACTGCTGCAGCGGGTGCAGATCTACCTGATCAACGGCGACCTGCGGCTGGACTGGGACATGCCGATCTTCGGGATGTGGTTCCTGCTGACCATCGGTACTCTGCGGGTGATCCTTCCCTACCTCGTGCTGGTGCGCTGGTTCGGGCTGATCGCGATCGTGGCCTCGCTACTGGTGGGCTTCGCCGGCGGCGTCCAGTCGTTCTCGATCCAGCACAGCGTTGCCCTGATGCCGATCTTCCTGCTCGGTTGGTATGCCCGACAGTCCGGGCTGCGGGAGCGACTGCAGACACCTCTGGTCCGCCTCCTCGCCGTGGCCGTCCTGCTGGCATCCTTCGCGGCCGGCTGGGCGCTGGTCGGGACGCTCAATCAGCGGATGATCGGGATGCACTCCAGCTACCGGGGACACGTCCTCTTCGAACTCGGGATGCGCGTGGTGCTGCTGGCGTGGGCCGCACTGGTCGTGCTGGCCATGCTGGCGCTGATTCCGCGCGGCGCCATCCCGCTGGTGTCGATCTGTGGCGCGGGCAGCATGTTCGCCTATTTGCTGCATCAGCCGATCCAGCGGCAGTGGCGGAGCTGGGGAGGGCCGCAGGCGGTCGACGGCTACCTGGGTGTCGCACTGCTGGCGGCGGCGGCCGTGACTCTTGCCATCGTCTTGATGCTCCCCGCCGTGCGCCGTCCGTTGCGCTGGCTGGTCCAGCCGCGCTGGCTGTGGTTCATCCGGAAGGACGTGGTGCCGCCGTCCATGGCCCAACCGTCGCCCATCACTTCGGACCGCGCCGGCGACCGCTGAGCCGACCTCCCGGTGAGCGGTGTTGGCCGGTCGTTCTGCGGCGCTCCGGAGCGCTGCCGCCGACGCGGTGTGGTCCGCCGGTTAGGGTGTTCGAGTGAGCGTGGAGGACCAACATCGTGCCGAGGCACCCCGAGCCGGGCGGAAGACTCGGCACCGGGCGTCCCCGTTGGTGCCGGTGGCGGTGCTGCTCGCGCTGGCCCTGATCACGGCCAGCGCCCTCTACTTCCGTGCCTTGTCGACGCCGGTGCAGCGGACGGGACATCCCACGTCCACTGTCGCGGCGCTGCCGCTGCCGACGTCGGAGGCTTCGGCCGCCGCCGAGCCGAGCCCGTCGGTGTCGAGCCAGGACCCTCCATTGGCCACGGTGAAGGAGACACCGAGCCCATCGCCGGTGCCGAGTCCGTCCGCTCCGGCGAAGTCATCGGGCAAGTTCGCCACGGCCGCCGTGGACGTGGCTGCAGTGGGTGCGGCCGGGAAGCTGCACCGCTACAGCGTTCGGGTGGAGACCAGCCTCGGGCTGAAGCCGGACGCGGTGGGCCGCCTGATTGCCGGTGTGCTGAACGACCCGCGCAGCTGGGCCGGCTCCGGGGACGTCCGGTTCGCCCTGGTCAGCGACCCGAAGAAGGCTGAGTTCACCATCAGCGTGGCCTCCGTCCCGACCGCCGCCCGGACCTGCCAGCCAGTGGCCGGTAGTTGCGTGAAGGGCGCCTCGGTACTACTCGACGCCTCGGCCTGGTCGGCCGCTCCGGCAGCCTTCGCCGGCACAGGCGCCTGGCGGGCCTACCTGATCAACCGTGCCGCCGGACTGTTCCTCGGCGAGCCCGCCGAACGCTGCCCCAAGAAGGGCAGGCCGGCCCCGGTGATGTCCGACCAATCCGGCAACCTCGGCGGTTGCACGGCCAATCCCTGGCCGAACCCGTAGCGGCTGATTTCAGCGCAAGATGACAATCTGAGCGTTCCGGATTAGTCTTGTAAGTAAGACAAATCTTGGAGGACTCATGCAGGCAGCGAACGACCCGAACCGACGGTTCTACGGCGCGATCACGGTCAGCGATCGGGGTCAGATCGTCATCCCGGCCCAGGCGCGGCGCGACTTCGGGATCGAGGTCGGCGACAAGCTGCTGGTCTTCGGGGATCTGCGCTTCGGCTTGGCCTTCGACAAGGCCGAGAACGTGATCGCCCGGGCCCCGGGGTTCAGCGAAATCATGGGGACCGAGGCCGAGGAATGACCGAGCGCGGACGACGAGGGGTCGCTGCTGTCGTCACCAACGGTGCTGCCGCTCTGGTCGGCTTCAGCGGCGCCTGGCTGGCCGGCTTCCGGCTGCCCTGGTCGATCCTGGCGGCCGTGGTCTGCGGGACGATCGGCTGGCTGCTCGGCGCCTGGCTGGCGGCGGGCCTGAGTCGCTGGCTGCGCGAGCGCAGCTATGCGCCGTCCGGACGTGCCCACTACCGGCTGACCGATGTGCCGCCCGGCGAGCTCGGGGCCGGTGGCAAGGCCCGGTCGCTGGCCGCCATGCGCCAAGGGGGGCTGCCGGTCCCCGACGGTGTGGTCCTGCTGCCGGCCAGCTTCGACGGCGACGAGCTGACCGCCGAGGCGTCGGCCTGGCTGACCGGCGAGCTGTCCCGGTTGGGCCGCGAGCGGCAGTTCGCCGTCCGCTCCTCCGCGCTGAGTGAGGACTCGGCGTCCGCATCCTTCGCCGGGGCCTATGAGTCGGTGCTCGAGGTGTCGGCCGATCAGGTACCGTCCGCGCTGGCCACAGTCCGGGCGTCCGGACGGGCGGCTCGAGTCGCCGCCTATGCCGAGGCTCGCGGCGCCGATGACACCGGCCAGGTGGCC
Source organism: Propionicimonas paludicola (assembly GCF_002563675.1). Taxonomy (NCBI): domain Bacteria; kingdom Bacillati; phylum Actinomycetota; class Actinomycetes; order Propionibacteriales; family Nocardioidaceae; genus Propionicimonas; species Propionicimonas paludicola. The sequence goes on from NZ_PDJC01000001.1 coordinate 3,050,656, forward strand.
GTCGTGGTCCAGCTGATGGTGCCCGCCGAGCGAGCCGGGGTGCTGTTCACCGTCCATCCGCTGACCCGCGAACTCGACACCATGCTGGGCAACACCGTCCTCGGACTAGGGGAGTCGCTGGTCAGCGGAGCGGCAACCGCGACCGAGTTCACCCTGCATCGCCCTGACGGCGGCTTCACCGGACCGGACGAGCTGCGTCCCTTCGGTGCGAAGCTGCACAGTCTCGGCCATCAGATCGAGACCGTCTTCGGCGGCATCCCACAGGACATCGAGTGGGCGATCGCGGACGGCACGGTGTGGGTGTTGCAGGCCCGTCCGATCACCACGCTCAGCGGCTATCAGCCGCGGATCGCCGAGTACAACGACTCGCTGACCGGCAACTGCCTGTGGTCGGCCACCAACCTGAGCGAGGCGAACCCGGTCCCACAGACGCCGCTGACCATCTCACTCATGCGATATCAGCAGGCCAACGGCGGCCCGTCCATGGCCATCCGTGGACGCGAGATGGCCGGCTACATCGGCGGACGCCCGTACGCCAACCTGAGCGTCCAGATCACCGCCCGGCGCGGACGCAATGCAAAGGCCACTCCCCGCGAGGTGTACCAGAAGATGGCTGGCTGGTGGGGTGAACTGCCTAGCCAGGTGCCAGTCACCCTGGTGCCCATGACGCAGACCGACTGGCAGGACAGCGGCCTGTGGCTGCTCGGATCGTTGGTGAAGATGGTCGGCTACCGGCGTCAGCTGGACGGCTACCTGGCTCGAAACCCGGACGACTGCCGACGGCTCAGCGACGAGATCGCCGCCTCCCGGACCGCCGACGAGCTCCTCACCCTGTGGCACGGCCAGCTCCTGCCGGCGGCGATCCGTTCCTTCTGGATGACCATCGCGCTGTCCTCGGACGGTCCCGCCCAGCTCGAAGCCGAGCTGCGGGCCCGCTATGACGCCCAGCTGGTCTCGGCACTGTTCGGCAATCTCTCCGGGCTGGCCGGACGGCTGGAGAGCCTCGGCCCGTCCCTCGGGCTGGCCGAGGTGCGGGCCGGCCGATTGGCGCCGGCGGACTACCTGGCGCGGTTCGGACATCGCGGCGTGAACGAGATCGAGTTGGCCTGGCCGCGTCCGGTCGAAGACCCGAACTGGCTGGACGCCCAGCTGGCGGCCGCCACCGGCATCGAGCTCGACGACCTGGCCGCCCGCCGTGCCGCCGGCTACCAGCAGGCGCTGTCGTCCCTGCCGGCCAAGGAGCGGGCGGGCGTCGAGCGGAAGCTGCGTCGGGCCGCTCGACAGGCCGCTGCCCGGGAGGCGGCGCGCTCGGAGGGCGTCCGTGGCACCTGGGTGCTGCGTCGCTTCGCGCTGCGAGCCGGCGAGCTGCTCGGGCTCGGTCTGGACGTGTTCTACCTGACCATCGAGGAGTTGCTGGCCGGTCTCGGTGGCCAGCCGGTGGATCGTGAGCTGCTCGCGGAGCGACGCGCCCGGCACCAGCAGCTGCTCGAACTGCCGCAGTTGCCCGCGGTGATCTATGGCGCCTTCGACCCGTTGGCGTGGGCGGACGATCCGAACCGCCGCGCCGACTACTGGGTCTTCGGGTCGGGCGAGCGGAGCTCCGACCGTGCCGAGGACTCCGAGGATCCGGCGCTGGTGCATGGCTTCGCCGGGGCGGTCGGACAGGTGGAAGGCGTGGTCCGGCGCCTGGACGACTTCGCCCAGGCCGACCAACTGCGTCCGGGTGAGGTGCTGGTCACCCAGCTCACCAACATCGGTTGGACGCCGCTGTTCCCACGGGCCGCAGCGATCGTCACCGACCTGGGTGCACCGCTCAGTCACGCGGCCATCGTGGCCCGCGAGCTGGGCATCCCGGCTGTGGTCGGCTGCGCGGACGCCACCGCCCGGCTCGCCACCGGTGATCGGGTCCTGGTCGATGGCGCCGCGGGCACCGTCCGGCTGCTGACCCGGGCCGGCGCCCCGGCCTAGCCTCACCCGGGGACGGTTCCATTTTCGTCCGCCTTTGGACCCTAATGGGGACGGTTCCTATTGCCGTCCACCCTTGTCAGCGGGTGGCGCTACGAATTTCGGAACCGTCCCCCAGCAGGGCGCGCTCGAGTTCGGGAGGGAGACCGTGCACCGGACGGTCGGGACGCTGCGCGGGGAAGCCCTCGGTCTGGAGCCAGGCCCAGGTGTCGGTCACGGTCTGGGCGACCGGGCGGCAACTCAGCCCGGTGCGCGCGGCCAGCGTGGTGTCGGCCTCCAGGAAGCCGGCGTACTCGCCGGTGGTCGGCACCCAGCAGGGCAACTGGGTCCACGGCTCGACCCCGGCCGCGGCCAGCCGCTCCTCGTCGATCCAGACCAGCTCGGCGGTCGAGCCGGTGGCCGCTAGGCAGGCTTCCAGCAGGGTCGCGGTGGTGGCGTGACCGGAGCGACTGATCACGTCGACCGGCCCGCGACGTCCGTTGACAAGCGCATTCAGCAGCCAGGACGCCAGGTCCCGGACGTCCACGTACTGCAGCGGACGATCCGGCGCCCCCGGCGCCACCATCGGCCCGCCGGCAGCCGCACGGGCCAGCCACCAGGGCAGCCGTCCGATGTCCTCCCCGGGGCCGAGGATCAGCCCGGGTCGGGCCAGCAGTGCGTCCGGGAAGGACTCGAGGATCCCCAACTCGGCGCCACGCTTGATGGCGGCGTAGTCGCCGCCATCAGCCTCGGGGTCACCGGCCACGACCGGTGAGGCCTCAGCCTCGCGCTGACCGGGTTGGTAGACCGAGGCCGAGGAGATGTAGCCGTAGTGTCCGGCGCGACCCCGCAGCAGCCGGGCGGCCAGAGTGGCCACCCGCGGTGCCCCCGACCAGGTGTCCACCACGGCGTCCCAATGGTCAGCGCCCAGTGCCGAGGCCAGGGCGGACGGGTCGGAGCGGTCGGCGAAGCGGGCCTCGACGGCGTCGGGCAGGCGTCCGGTCAGCCCGCGATGGATCGCGGTCACCGACCAGCCGCGGTCGAGCGCTTCGGTGATCACTGCCCGTCCGACGAACCGGGTCCCGCCCAGCACCAGGAGCTTCATGGGCACCAATCTGGTCGCGCGGTCGGGCCGGGGCAAGGCCTTTCACTGTGGGCGGAGCCGATCGCTCCGCGCCGAACTCAGCGAGTCAGCGCCGAGGAGGGTTGGGTCGCCTCTGGCCCGGGCTGTCCGCCCAGGGCCTTGACGACCGACTCGCGCGCCCGCGCCAGATGTTCGTGCAGCATGGCTGCGGCGGCTTCCGGATCGCCGCTCTCGATGTCGGCGATGATCTGGGCGTGGTCGGCGGCGATCACCTCGGGGCTGAGCAGCCGACTTGCCTCCAGCTGGGACAGGCACAGGCGCACCTCGAAGGCCAGCGAGCCGTAGGCCGCACTCGACCGGGGGCTGCCCAGGGCGCTGATCATCGCCGTGTGGAAGCGCAGGTCGGCATCGGCGGTGTCCCAGCGTCCCTGTTGGGCGGCCAGCGCGATCTCCTCGTTCGCGGCCTTCGCGGCCTCGGGGACCTCGCGGCGCTTGGCCAGCTGGCGCATCGCCTCGCCCTCGAGGTAGGAGCGGGTCAGGTAGATATCGCGGGCATCGTCAGGGCCGAGAGTGACCACTCGGGCGGTCTTGTGGTTCTTGCGGACCAGCACCTTCTCGCTGACCAGCCGCTCGATGGCGGCCTTCGCCGTGGCCCGCGCGACGTCATAGCGGGTGGCGACCTCGACCTCCGTCAACGGCGTGCCGGCGGCGAGCTCCTGAGCCAGGACCTGCGACCTCACGTCCTCGGCGATGGCGTCGATCACCGACAACACCACGATGCTGCGAACCACTGCCCCTCCTCCCGAGCCTTGTAGAGGACACATTAGGGGATCCTTGCCTAATTGCCCAGCACGTCTACTTGTTAGACAAGTGAACTTTCGCTATGGTTCTTTCTGCGAGCTCCAGATGTCAACCCCCCGACAGCTCGATCAAGTGCCGGCCCAACGGTCGCCTTCTCGATCTGCGACACCTGAGGATCTGCACCCCGCAGCGGATTTCCGCCGCAATGAGTCGTCGCGCCACCGCCATGGCGCGGCGACTTTTGCGTTCCGCGGAAGGTGAGCCCGGGGTCGCTTCGACAGGCTCAGCGATCAGGGGTGGTGGACGCAGCTGGGGTCTGTCCCCACGACGTGCGCCGACCAGGGTGGACGGTGTGGAACCGTCCCCAAGGTCAGCGGGGCAGCGCGGTGGACGGGCGGAAGGCCTCGGGGCCGGGCTCGCCGCCCAGCGCGGCGGCCAGGAGTTCACGAGCGCGGGACAGGTGCTCGTCCAGGACCGCGGCCGCGCCGACCGCGTCGCCCTCGGAGATCCGGGTGAGGATCAGGGCGTGCTCGGCGGCGATGATCTCGGGGCTGAGTCGCTGGCTGCCCTGCAGCTGCGACATGCACAGCTTCACCTCGAAGGCCAGGGACGCGTAGGCGGCACTGGTCCGCTCGCTGCCCAGGGAGTCGATCAGGCAGGTGTGGAAGCGCATATCCGGGCCGACGATGTCCCAGATGCCCTGCTTCCAGAGATCTTCGATCTCGGCATTGGCCGCGCGGGCCTCCTCCGGCACTGCCCGTCGGGCGGCCAGCCGGCGCAACACCTCGGACTCCAGGTAGACCCGGGTCTGGTAGATGTCGCGGACGTCGTCGGGTCCGAGCTTCACCACGCGAGCGGTCTTGTGATTCTTGCGGACCAGCACCTTTTCGCTGACCAGCCGCTCGATCGCGGCCTTCGCGGTCGGCCGGGCCACGTCGTAACGGGAGGCCACGTCGGCCTCGGTCAGCGGGTGATCGGCGGGCAGCTCTCGGGCCAGAACTTGGCTGCGCAGATCCTCTACGACGGCGTCAATCACTGACGTCACGACGATGCTTCGGACCACTCGTCCCACCTCACTCAACGCTTGTGAGCATTGTAGACGGGCGGAGTCTGCCAAAACCTCTTGCGTGACGGGTGTACTTGTCTGACAATCATCCCATCGGTCAATCTCAGTGAGGAGATTCCAAGGTGTTCACCCAACCGCTCGCGCCGATTGTAGGGAGCCTCGCCCTCTCGGCCCTTCTGGCAGCTTTACCCCTGCTCCTACTCTTCCTGCTGCTCGGTGTGTTCAAGGTGAAGGCGTGGATCGCTTCCCTCGTCGCCCTAGTTGTCTCCGTCCTGGTCGCCATCGTCGGCTGGGGCATGCCGGTAGTGCTGGCCTTCAGCGCCACTGCCGAGGGCGTCTTCTACGGCGCCTTCCCGATCATGTGGATCCTGCTCAACGCGATCTGGGTCTACCAACTCTCCGTGGTCACCGGCTGGTTCGAGCAGCTGGGCCAGCTGATCCGCTCGGTATCGGACGACCAGCGCGTGCTGGCCATCCTGATCGCCTTCTGCTTCGGTGCTCTGATGGAGGCCCTGGCTGGCTTCGGCGCCCCGGTGGCGATCTCGGCGGCCATGCTGATGGCCGCGGGCATGAAGCCGTTGAAGTCGGCGATCGTGTCCCTGCTGGCTAACACCGCCCCGGTCGCCTTCGGGGCCATGGGCGCCCCGATCATCGCGCTGTCCGGTGCGGTTAGCTCGACCCACCCGGACCTGACCACCCACCTGCTCTCCCAGATGGCCGGACGGCAGACCCCCTTCGTGGCGATGATCGTCCCGCTGGTGCTGGTCCTCCTGGTGGACGGCTGGCGCGGCGTCCGGCAGACCTGGCCGGTGGCCATCGTGGCCGGTGTGGTCTTCGGTGCGGCTCAGTACGTCACCTCCAACTTCATCACCGTCGAGATCACCGACGTGGTGGCGTCCCTGCTGACCATCGCGGTGGTGCTGGTGATGCTGCGGGTGTGGAAGCCGAAGAACTCCGTCCCGCTGGATCACGCCATCGAGACCGAAGAGGCCGTCGCGCTGACCTCGGGCAAGCTCGACCACTACGCCGAGATCACCGCCACCGGTGGCAAGCGGATCTGGGGCGCCATCGCCCCGTACGCCATCATCGTGATCGTCTTCTCGATCAGCCAGATCCCGGCCGTGAAGACCTGGCTGCTGGGGATCGGCCAGGTGAAGTTCCCCTGGCCCGGCCTGAACGCCCCCGGCGCGGACGGGAAGATGGCCTCGGTCATCATGAACGCCTCCGGCAAGCCGGTCTCGACGGTCTTCACCCTCGACCATTTGCGGGCCACCGGCACATTGCTGCTGCTGTCGGGCATCATCACGGCGTTCGTCTACAAGGTGAAGCCGGCTGATGCCGTCCAGGCCTACCTGGGCACGCTGAAGCAGCTCCGGTTCACCATCGTCACCGTGCTGAGCGTCCTCGGCCTGGCCTACGTGATGAACCTGTCCGGACAGACCGCCAGCCTGGGTACTGCCCTGGCAGTCGGGCTGGCCGGAGCATTCGCCTTTGTCTCGCCGCTGATCGGCTGGGTCGGAGTGGCCATCACCGGGTCGGACACCTCGTCCAACGCCCTGTTCGGAATGCTGCAGGTCACTGCGGCCGAGCAGTCGGGTCTGGATCCGGTCCTGGTCGCGGCCGCCAACTCGTCCGGTGGTGTAATGGGCAAGATGATCTCCCCACAGAACCTGGCCGTTGCCGCGGCCGCAGTGGGAATGGTGAACAGGGAAGGCGAGATCTTCCGGAAGGTGTTGCCGTGGAGCCTCGGACTACTCGCCTACTTCACCGTTCTGGTGGCACTACAGGCAGGAGCGCTGTCCTGGATGGTGCCGACGCCGTGACTGCGATGATGACCCAGGAGGTACTCCTACAGCTGCTGGCCGGCTGCGTGGACGATCCGAACCAGATTCGATCCAGCGAACTGGATCGGCGGGCCTTGGCCCACGATGCCTCGCACTTCCTGCTGCTGCCTTCTGCGATCATCGCCCCTCGCGGCGCTGAGGAGGTGGCCCGACTCCTTCGGGCCACCTCCGAAGCCGGTATCCCGCTGACCTTCCGTTCCGGCGGCACCAGCCTGTCCGGGCAGGCCGGCACCGAAGGCGTCCTGGTGGACGTCCGACGCAACTTCGGGGGCGTCGAGATCCTCGACGGCGGCGCCCGAGTGCGGGTCCAACCGGGTGTGACGGTGAAGCAACTGAACGCTCACCTGGCCCGCTATGGACGCAAGTTCGGCCCCGACCCGGCCAGTGAAGCCGCCTGCACGATCGGCGGCGTGGTGGCCAACAACTCCTCCGGGATGGCCTGTGGCACCGTCGAGAACAGCTACCGCACGCTGGAGTCGGTGGTCGCCGTGCTGCCCTCGGGCACGGTGATCGACACCGGCGCCTCCGACGCGGACGCCAAACTGCGCGCCCTCGAGCCGGACCTCTACCAGGGTCTGCTCAAGCTGCGTCAGCGGGTGATCAGCAACCCGGCCTCAGTGGCCAAGATCACCCAGCAGTTCTCGATGAAGAACACCATGGGCTACGGCATCAACGCCCTTGTCGACTTCGACACCGTCCCGGAGATCCTCACCCACCTGCTGGTGGGCAGCGAGGGCACCTTGGCCTTCGTGGCCTCGGCCACCTTCCGGACCATCGAACTGCGTACCGAAGTGGCCTCGGCCCTGGTCGTGTTCGACGATCTCTATGCGGCCAATGCCGCGCTGCCGGCGCTGGTCGCCACCGGTGCGGCCACCCTCGAACTCATGGACGCCACCAGCCTGCGGGTCGGCCAGGCGTTCCCGGACACCCCGAAGTTGATCAAGGACCTGCAGGTCAGCAAGCAGGCCGCGCTGCTGGTGGAATACCAGGCCACCACCCGGACCGAGCTCGAGCAGCTGGCCCAGTCCGCCCGTCCGACCCTGGACGACCTGCCGGTGACCGGACCCGTCGAGCTCACCGAGGATCCGGTGCTGCGCGGCAAGCTGTGGAAGCTGCGCAAGGGCCTGTACACCTCGGTGGCCGGCGCCCGGACGTCCGGCACCACCGCGCTGCTGGAGGACGTCGTGGTGCCGGTGGCCAAGCTGGCCGACACCTGCGCCGACCTGGCCGTCCTGTTCGACAAGTACGGCTACCGGGACTCGGTCATCTTCGGGCACGCCAAGGACGGCAACATCCACTTCATGCTCACCGATCGCTTCGAGAACGATGAGCAGATGGGCCGCTACACCGGCTTCACCGAAGACATGGTCGACCTGATCCTCAGCAACGATGGCTCACTGAAGGCCGAGCACGGCACCGGACGGGTGATGTCGCCCTACGTCCGCCGCCAGTACGGGGACGAGCTGTACCAGGTGATGGTCGACATCAAGGACCTGTTTGACCCGAGCCGGCTGCTGAACGTCGGCACTATCATCACCGACGACCCCGAGCTGCATCTGAAGCACATCAAGCTGCCGCCGAGCGTGGACGACGAGATCGACCGCTGCGTCGAATGCGGCTACTGCGAGCCGGTCTGCCCGTCCCGCGATCTCACCCTGACCCCGCGGCAACGGATTGCCCTGCGCCGCGAGATCCGCAACGCCGAACTGGCCGGTGACCAGGGCTTGGCCGATCGGCTGGGCTCGGACTACCGCTACGCCGGGGTGCATACCTGTGCGGTGGACGGCATGTGTGGCACGGCCTGCCCGGTGCTGATCAACACCGGGCTGTATGTGAAGAAGCTGCGCCGCGAACAGACCACACCGGCCCCGACCAAGGCGGTCTGGACGACTCTGTCGAAGCACTGGAAGGGCACTACGGGGACGTTCTCGACCGTGCTGAACCTGACCAGCCACCTGCCCTCGCCGCTGGAGGCCGCACTGAGCGGGGTGAACAAGCTGGGTCGGGCCATGCTGGGCGAGGACAACATCCCACTGTGGTCAGCCGAGTTGCCCGGCGGCGGTGCGTCCCGGGCCCGTCCGGTACCGTCCGGTGAGGTGACCGCGGTCTACTTGCCGGCCTGCGTGAACGTCATGTTCGGGCCGGCCGCGGGTGGGGTGGGCGTCCAGCTCAGCTTCGAGGCGCTGTGCGCGAAGGCCGGGATCAACCTGCTGGTTCCCGAGCAGATTGAGTCGGTCTGTTGCGGGACGCCCTGGTCGAGCAAGGGCATTCCGGACGGCTACGCGGCCATGCGTGAGCGCGTCCTGCCGGTGATCGTGGCCGCCACCGACAACGGACGACTCCCGGTGGTCTGCGATGCGTCCAGTTGCAGCGAGGGCTTCCGGCACATGATCGACACCGCGCCCGAGCTGAACATCCAGGTGATCGACGCGGTCGCGTTCGTGGCCGAGCACGTCCTGCCGGTGCTCGGTGCCTACGAGAAGCTGGATTCGCTGACCATCCACCAGACCTGCTCGTCCACCCAGCTGGGCCTCAACCCCGATCTGGTGGCGGTGTCCAAGGCCGTGGCCGAGCAGGTGAACGTCCCGCTGGCCACCGGCTGCTGCGCTTTCGCCGGCGACCGGGGCATGTTGCACCCCGAGCTCACCGCGTCGGCCACTCGCCGGGAGGCCGAAGAGGTGGCCGCGCTCGGCGCCGAGGCTCACGCCAGCTGCAACCGGACCTGTGAGCTCGGGATGACCCGGGCCACCGGCATCGAATATCGGCACGTTCTCGAATTGTTAGCAGAACAGGCCCTTGGCAGCGACGCTGTGCCGCGACATCGTTGAGATAGCGATACCGCCGGTCCCCGGGTCACCCCGCCCGGGGACCGGAATCGCTCCCGACAAGTCTGCAAAGGAGCAGTAAATGGATCCCAACAGCACTGCGCTGGTCCTGATCGAGTTCCAGAACGACTTCACCAGCGAGGGCGGCACCCTGCACGGCGCGGTCGCCGACGTGATCGCCGCCACCGGCACCGTCACCAATGCCAAGAAGGCCCTGGACGCCGCCCGGGCGGCCGAGGTCAGCGTCATCCACAGCCCGATCTCGTTCGCTCCGGGCTACTACGAGATCTCCTCCCACCCGTACGGCATCCTGGCCGGCGTGGTCTCGTCCAACTCCTTCGTGAAGGGCACCTGGGGTTGCGAGATCGTCGGCGACGTGGCGCCGTCGGACGGCGAGATCGTCCTGGAAGGCAAGCGCGGCCTGGACGCCTTCGGCTCCACCAACCTCGACTTCATCCTGCGCAGCAAGGGCATCAAGACCATCGTGCTGGCCGGCTTCCTGACCAACTGCTGCGTCGAGTCGACCATGCGTTCGGCCTATGAGAAGGGCTTCGAGGTCTACACCCTGACCGACGCGGTCGGCGCAACCTCGCTGGAGGAGCACGCCAACGCCATCAAGTACGACTACCCGATGTTCTCCAAGCCGATCACGACCGACGAGTTCGTGGCGGCGCTGTCCGGGGACGTCACCGCGGACGCGTCCCGCGGCTACTGAGCGCTGAGTGAACCGGGGGTGCCGGCGCCTACTCGGTGACCGGCACCGCCGGGATCGTCCCCGTAGTCTCGGCGCTGCCCTCGGGTGGCTCGCTGGAGCCGGGCAGCCGGATCGTGAACTCGGCTCCGCCGGCCGCCGAACGTCCGGCTTTCACCCAGCCGCCGTGCGCCTTGATGGTCTGCGCGACGATCGAAAGGCCGAGCCCGGAGCCGGGGGTGTTCCGCGACGAGGACGAGCGGTAGAAGCGATCGAAGACGTGCGGCAGGTCCTCATCGGCGATGCCGGGGCCTTCGTCCGAGATCCGCAGCCGATCCCCGATCAGCCGGACGGTGATCGTCCCACCCACCGGAGAGAACTTCACGGCATTGTCGAGCAGGTTGGTGATGGCCCGCTCCAGGGTGTCCGGTTCGCCGACCAGGTAGAGCGGATCGAGTTCGACGTCGAAGGTGATGCCGGGACCGCGGCGCTTGGCCCTGGTCACGGCATTGTCGACCACATCGCGCAGGTCGATCGGCTCGGGATGCGGCTCGACCCGGTCCTCCCGGGACAGGTGCACCAGGTCGCCGATCAGCTGGGTGAACTCGCCGAGCTGGGCGGCCACATCACGCAGGATCTCGCCGCGGGCCCCATCGGGCAGCATTCCCTGCCGGTCGTCGGCGATCAGCAGTTCGACGTTGGTGCGCATCGAGGTCAGCGGGGTGCGCAGCTCGTGGCCGGCGTCGGCGATCAGCCGCTGCTGGCGCTCCCGGGACGACTGCAGCGCGGCCATCATCTTGTTGAACGACATCGACAGGTCGGTCAGCTCGTCCATGCCGCCGACATCGACGGCCTCCAACTGCTCGGTCTCGCTCACCCGGGTGACCGCCTCGGTCAGTCGCTGGATCGGTTGCAGGCCCGAGCGCGCGATCACCCAGCCGATGGCACCGGCCACCAGGACGGCCAGCAGGCCGAAGGTGAGCAGCGAGAACGCCAGCGAGCGCAGGATGGCGTCCGTGGCGGCCAGCGGACGGCCCAGCACCAGCGCGTAATGGTTGTTCAGGTCGGTCAGTGGCACGGCCACGATCCGGTACGGCTCACCCTTGGAGTCGGTGCCGGTGCGCGCCGAGGTCCCGGTCTGGGTGCGCGCAATCGCCAACTCGGCCGAGGTGACTGTCAGCACGTCGCTGGAGCCGGGCGGCGAGAACGTCCGGTTGTCCGAGCGGACCAGCATCAAGGTGACGTTCGCCGTCGCCAAGGCGTCGCTGTTCAGCTGACCCATGCCCTCCACATCGTTGGCGATCCATTGGCTGGTCAGCGAAGCGATGTCGATCAGTTCGGCATCGGTCTGCCGATAGATCGTGAAGGTGGTGATCAAGTACGCGGCGACGCCGGTCACCGCCACCGCGCCGGCCACGGCGGCCGAAATCAGCGCTGCGAGCCGGTCATGAAGTGGGCGGTTGGTGACGGAGATGATGGAGCGCAGCCAGCGGATCACGGCGGCGTCTCGCGCAGCACGTAGCCGATGCCGCGCACGGTGTGAATCAGTCGGGCCTCGCCCTCACCCTCGGTCTTGCGTCGCAAGTAGCCGATGTAGACCTCGAGAGAGTTGGCGGTGGTCGGGAAGTCGAAGCCCCAGACTTCGTTCAGCAGCCAAGAGCGCTCCAGCACTCGGCGCGGGTTCTCCAGGAAGGTCTGCAGCAGGGCGAACTCGGTGCGAGTGAGACTGATCCGGCGACCGGCCCGGATCACTTCGCGTGTCTGCAGATCCAAGGTCAGATCGGCGAAGCCGAGCACCTCCGAGCCGGGCTCATCGCCGGCCGGACGTCCGCGCCGGGTCAGCGCTCGCAGCCGGGCCATCAGCTCCTCCAGCGAGAACGGCTTGGCCATGTAGTCGTCGGCGCCGGCGTCCAGGCCGTCCACCCGGTCACCTACGGCGTCGCGCGCGGTGAGCACCAGGATCGGCACGTCATTGCCGGACGCGCGCAGCGAGCGGGTGGTCTCCAGCCCGTCCAGCCGCGGCATCATCACATCCATGATCACCGCGTCGGGGCGCAGTGAGGACAGCCGGGCCAGGGCGTCCACGCCGTCGTTGGCGGTGGTCACCTCATAGCCGGAGTACTGCAGGGAACGGGCCAGCGAGTCGCGGACCGCCTGGTCGTCGTCCACAACGAGGATGTGCATGCTCCAAGACTGCCATGTCAGACCCCCGGCTGCCGTCGCGGCACTGCGGGGGTGGGCTTTGTAACCGTTGCGTGAAGGGTGTGGATCGGGTCTTCCGTGGGGGCGGACGGGTGCGCGACAGTTGAAGTGGGTCAAATGACCCACTTCTAGCGAGGAGCTGAAATGGGACGTCCCATTGCCCTGGTCACCGGAGCGAGCTCCGGCTTCGGCGCCGGCTTCGCTCGGCGGTTCGCGGCCGAAGGCTACGACCTGGTGTTGGTCGCCCGCCGTGAGGATCGGCTGCGTGCGTTGGCCGACGAACTGGCCGGTCTCGGCGCGACCGGCCACGTCCTGCCCGCCGACCTCTCCACTCCGGACGGCATCGCCGGCCTGCTCACCCAGCTGAGCGAGCAGCGGCTGCGGATCGACGCTCTGGTCAACAACGCCGGCTTCGGCACCTACGGCATCTTCGTCGAGCAGGATCCGGCCCGGATCGCCGAGGAGATCGCGGTCAACGTCACCGCGCTCACCATGCTCACCCGGGCGCTGCTGCCACAGTTGCTGGCCGCGCCGGCCGGGATCCTGCTCAACGTGAGCAGCACGGCGTCCTATCAGCCCGGGCCGAACATCTCGGTGTACGCCGCCACCAAGGCTTACGTCCGCTTCCTCACCGAGGCCATTTGGCAGGAATCGAAGGGCACCCCACTGCGGGTGTTGAACATCGCGCCGGGGCCATCGCAGACCGAGTTCTTCGCGGTGGCCGGCTCCGACGCCTTCAACGTCGGACAGCAGATCACCACCGAGGACGTGGTGTCGCTGGCGTTCAGTGAGTTGGCCAAGGGCGCCAAGCGGCCCAGCCGGATCGTCGGACGCGGCAACGCCTTCCAGGCGATGGCTGCCCGCTTCGCCCCGACCAAGCTCACCTTGTCAGTGGCCGACAAGCAGTTGGGTCGCGAGTGAAGCGGATCCCGCCGGCGCGGCGTCGCAAGGCCCTGATCGCTGCGGCGATCCGGGTGATCGCGGCCGAGGGCATGGCCGGCGCCACCACTCGCGCCGTGGCCGCCGAGGCCGGGATGTCGCTGGCCAGCCTGCACTACGTCTTCGGCTCCCGGGACGCGCTGCTGGAGGCCGTGATCGAGCAGGTGGTCGACGCCGAAGCCCGAGCGGCAGCGGACGTGCTGGCCGTGTTCGATGCCCACGGCGCCTCGATCGGCTTGGACGCCCTACTGGCCACCGGCCTGGACCGCTTCGTCGACGGCCTGGTGGCGTCCCCCGATGACGAACTGGCCCTGGCCGAGCTCACCATCCACGCCCGGCGGGCCGGGATGACCGAGCTCCTCGATCAGCAGCGCCGGATCTACCTGGACGCCGCCGGACGCACCCTGGCCCGGGCCGCGGCCCAAGCCGGAGTCGAATGGACCGAGCCGCTGCCCGACATCGCCAAGCTGCTGACCACCCTGCTGGACGGCATCACCTACTCCTGGCTGGCGCACCGTGACGAGGCGTCCGCCCGAACCAGCGGACGATTCAGCGCCCGCTCGATGGCGGCCCTGGCCGTCCCTGTGACCATCGCGAAAACCGAACAGTCCGCGGCACTCAGCCCGTCCGCGGACCTCACCACCGAAGGAGCCGGCACGTGCTGACCACTCTGGAACCCAAGGCGAAGGCGTACGTGCAGCTGCACGCACTGCTCGGCGCCCTGCCCGAACTGATCCGGCTGTCTCCGAAGGCGGCCGAGATCGTCGCTGCCGACCGCAAGCCGACCAGCATCGGTTTCGCCGTCCACGACGGACCACGGGGCGTGCTGAGCTTCGCCGACGGCCTGGCCAGCTACACCGCGGACGCCACCGGCGCCACGATCCGGCTGCCGTTCGCCTCACCGCAGGCGTTCAGCAAGGTGATCGACGGTGAGGCGCAGCCGATCCCGGTGACCGGTTTCCACCGGATCGGCTTTCTGCTGAAGGTCTTCGCCCCGCTGACCGAGGAGCTCGAGCGCTTCCTCAAGCCGACCCCTGAGGCCATGAAGGACCCGGCCTTCCGCAAGGCCAGCACCCAGCTCACCTTGTACGTGGCCTGTGGCGCGGTGGCCCAGCTGGCCAACCACGACCAGCTCGGCCGCTACAGCGCCAAGAACACCCCCGACGGCGACATCGCCGTCGAGATCGGCGACGAGCTGGCCTACACGCTGCGGGTGGCCGATCACCAGATGACCTTCCTGCCCGAGCGTTCGCCGAACCCGCGGGCCGCCATGAGCTTCGCCGACTTCGACATCGCCGCCGGGATCCTCTCCGGCGAGGCCAGTGCCATGGCCTGCATCTGCGCCGGCACCGTCGGCATGCGCGGCATGTTGAACATGGTCGACAACCTGAACCGAATCCTTGATCGTGCCGGACAGTACCTGGGAGCCTGAGATGACCATCACCGACAACCCGACCGTGACCACCGTCTCCGGCGGCGGCAAGCTGTACGAGTACCCGGCCAGCCAGGCCGCCATGGAGAGGGCGCTCAAGGTCGTCCCGTCCGGCATCTACGGACACCAGGGCCCGTCCGAGGGCTGCTACGTCCCGGTGTCGTCCTTCCCGCTGTTCTCCAAGACGGCCAGCGGCACCCGCTTCATCGACGCCGACGGCAACGAGTTCATCGACTACATGTGTGGCTACGGCCCGAACGTCCTGGGTTACAAGGACGCCGACGTGGACGCCGCCGCGGCCGCCCAGGCCAAGCTCGAGGACGTGGTCACCATCCCGAGCACCACGATGGTCGACTTCGCCGAGCTGCTGGTCGACCAGGTGGCCAGTGCCGATTGGGCCTTCTTCGCCAAGAACGGCGGCGACACCACCACGCTGGCCATCATGACGGCCCGGGCCGCCACCAAGCGCAAGCGGATCGTGTTCATCGCCGGCTACTACCACGGCGTCGCGCCGTGGACCCAGAAGCTCGACTACCCGGGCGTCCTGGAAGAGGACGTCACCAACAACATCATCATTCCGTGGAACGACCCGGTGGCCTTCGAGAAGGTGCTCAACGCCTACTCCGGCGAAATTGCCGCGTTCATCTCCACCCCGTACATGCACGGCAACTTCCTGGACAACGTGCTGCCGGCGCCGGGCTACTGGCAGGCCATCCGCAAGCTGTGCGACAAGCACGGCGTGGTGTTGATCATGGACGACGTCCGGGCCGGCTTCCGATTGGATCTGGCCGGTTCGGATCATCACTTCGGCTTCGAGGCCGACCTGATCTGTTTCTGCAAGGCGATCGCCAACGGCTACAACGTGTCCGCGCTGCTCGGCAAGGCGGCGCTGAAGGACGTGGTCAGCTCGATCACCTACACCGGCTCGTACTGGATGAGTGCGGTGCCGTTCGCGGCTGGAATCGCCACCCAGACCAAGCTGCGGGAGTTGAACGCACCGGCCCGGTTCGCCGAACTCGGCACCCGGCTGACCACCGGCCTGGTCGGGGCGGCGGCCGATCAGGGGCTGCATCTGATCGCGTCCGGTGAACCGGCTCTGTTCTATCTGCGGCTGGCCGACGATGATTCTCTGATGCTGCACCAGGAGTGGGTCGCCCAGATGATGCGGCGCGGGATCTTCCTGACCTCGCATCACAACCACTTCATCAACGCCTCCCTGACCGAGGCCGATGTGGACCTGACCATCGAGATCGCCCATGAGGCGTTCGGCGTGGTCAAGGCCGCGCATCCGGAACTCGGCTGATGGCGAGCTCCGGCGGATCGAGGGTCGCGGTCGGCGCGACCTATGCCGCGCAGGGCTTCGGCTATGCGACCGCGGTCACCTCGCTACCCGGCCTGAAGGATCGGGTCGGGATCGACGATGCCACGGTGTCGATCGTGATTCTGCTGTGCTGCCTCACCGCGGCCGGCGGGAGCGTGATGGCCGAGCGCCTGGCCGTCCGTCGGGGCTCACACGTCTCCCTGCTCACCGGGCTCACCCTGCAGGCCATCGGGTTACCGCTGGTGGCGCTGTCGACCTCGCCGGGGATGCTGATGGCCAGCTTCGCGCTGTACGGGATCGGCCTGGGCACCGTGGACGCGTCCAGTGCCATGCAGGGCGTCCAGCTGCAACAGCGGCTGGGCACGGCCGTCCTGTCGACGCTGTTCGCCTGTGCCACCGGTGCGTCGATCGCCGCTGCGCTGGTGATGTCCGGGCTGGCCACCCTCGGCACCGCCAACGGTGCCATCGCCTCGCTGGTGGTGGCCGCGGTGATCATTGCGTCCATCGTGCTCGGAGTGCGCGGACGCCTGGTGCCGGCCCTCGAGCCGGCCGAGGATTCGCTCGGTGCCACCAAGTCGCCGCTGCCGACCGCCGGGATCTGGCTGTTCGGCAGCCTGATCATGGTGGCCTACGTGGCCGACTCGGCGGTCTCCACCTGGAGCTCTGTCTACCTGCACGACAACCTGGCCGCCGGTCCGGTGATCGCTCCGCTGGGCTACGCGGCCTACCAGGCAGCCATCCTGCTGACCCGGCTGGTCGGTGATCGGCTGGTCGCACACAGCCGGGCTCGCTTGCTCGTCCCGACGGTCATCGTGGCCATCCTCGGTCTGATCGGGGTGTCGCTGCTCGGCAATGCCGTGGCCGTGGTGGCTGCATTTGCCTTCGTCGGCGTCGGAGTCGGGACCCTGGTCCCGCTCACCTTCTCCGCTGCCGGCGATCTGGCCCCCGAGCAGGTGCACCAGGTGATCGCCCGGATCAACCTGTTCAACTATGTCGGCGCCGTGTTGGGGGCAGTGGCCCTCGGGCTGCTGTCGGCGTGGCCGGGCCTCGGGCCGGCCTTCCTCCTGCCCGCCATCCTGCTGCTCCCGGCCCTGCTCTTCGCTCGTCGCTTCGATCGCCCGGGTGCCCGTCCGGAGCCCGTCCCCGAGCCGGTGTAGCCGAGTCTTCCTGCCTCTTCTCCCCGACTCGAGCAGGTTCGGCTCAGGGGGATCATTTTCGACCCCGTTGGCTTGTTCTCGACTGCTGTGGCTGGTTGCCGTCCCAGGTGACGTGATTTGCCGTCTCGATGGTCTGTTCGGGCCCATCCGGGGCCCGATGGGGTATCGATCCGGCAAACTGCGTCAGCCTCTTGGGTTGGCTCGGCTCAGGGAGGCCGTCCTCGACCTCCGTGGCAGGGTCGGTCGGCCGGGTGCGGTGGGGTGCGGCTCGGGGTGAAGGGATACGGTTTTCGAACGGCCTCCCTGAGCCGGCCTTCCTGCCCAGCTGGCTCTTGTGACGTGATCCGCCGTCTCGATGGTCTGGTGGGGCCTATCTGGGGCCTGATGGGGTATCGATGCGGCGGTTCGCGTCGGCCTCCTGAGCCTCACTGGCGGCGGTGCCCCGGTCGAGCTCCTGGCCAGCCAGCCGCGTCCGCTGGCGCACCGGATGTGCAGCTGTCTCCAGCACACCGCGACGTTCGTCCGCGACCGCGTCCGTCGGCCTCAGACGGTCGGTCGCCCATCATCAGCGTGGGAGAATAGTCAACGGCTTCAGCAAAGGAGTGAGATGCCCGACTTCACCTATTCAGACCTGCTCCCGATCGGCGCGGACGACACCGAGTACCGACTGCTCACCACCGAAGGTGTGGAGACTGTGGCGGGCCCGGACGGACGCACCTTCTTGAAGGTGGCCCCCGAGGCGCTGGAGCTGCTGGCTGAGACCGCGATGCACGACATCGCCCACTACCTGCGTCCGGCGCACCTGCAGCAGCTGCGCAACATCCTGGACGATCCCGAGGCCAGCGCCAACGACAAGTTCGTGGCCCTCGACCTGATGAAGAACGCCAACATCGCCGCCGGCGGCGTGCTGCCGATGTGCCAGGACACCGGCACCGCGATCATCATGGGCAAGCGCGGCCAGCAGGTGCTCACCGAAGGCACCGACGAGCTGCCGCTCAGCAAGGGCGTGTACGACGCCTACACCAAGCTGAACCTGCGCTACTCGATGAACGCTCCCATCACCATGTGGGAGGAGAAGAACACCGGCAACAACCTGCCCGCGCAGATCGAGCTCTACGCCGACACCGCACCTGGCCACGAGAACACCTTCAAGTTCCTGTTCATGGCCAAGGGTGGCGGCTCGGCCAACAAGAGCTACCTGTACCAGGAGACCAAGGCCATCCTGAACCCGGCGTCGATGATGAAGTTCCTCGACGAGAAGATCCGCTCGCTGGGCACCGCGGCCTGCCCGCCGTACCACCTGGCCATCGTCATCGGCGGCACCTCCGCGGAGTACGCGCTGAAGACCGCCAAGTACGCCTCGGCCAAGTACCTCGACTCGCTGCCGACCACCGGCTCGATCGACGCCCACGGCTTCCGCGATGTAGAGCTCGAGCAGCAGGTGCTCGAGCTGACCCGCAACTTCGGGATCGGCGCCCAGTTCGGCGGAAAGTACTTCTGCCATGACGTCCGAGTGATCCGGCTGCCGCGCCACGGTGCGTCTCTGCCGGTGGCGATCGCCGTGTCCTGCTCGGCCGACCGGCAGTGCCTGGGCAAGATCACCCCGGAGGGTGTCTTCATCGAGGCGCTCGAGCGGGAGCCCGCGCACTTCATGCCGGAGATCACCGACGAGGAACTGGCCAAGCACAAGGAAGAGGCCGGCACCGACGGTGGCGCCGTGGCCATCGACCTGCGTCGTCCGATGCCGGAGATCCTGGCTGAGCTGAGCAAGTACCCGGTGAAGACCCGGCTGTCGCTGACCGGCACCGTGATCGTGGGACGCGACATCGCGCACGCCAAGATCAAGGAGCGCCTGGACGCCGGCGAGGAGATGCCGCAGTACCTGAAGGATCACCCGATCTACTACGCCGGCCCGGCCAAGACCCCGGACGGCTACGCGTCCGGCTCGTTCGGACCGACCACGGCCGGACGGATGGACTCCTACGTCGATCAGTTCCAGGCGGCCGGCGGCTCGATGATCATGCTGGCCAAGGGCAACCGCTCCCAGCAGGTCACCGACGCGTGCGCTGCGCACGGCGGCTTCTACCTCGGCTCGATCGGCGGCCCGGCCGCGGTGCTGGCCAAGCACTGCATCAAGAAGGTCGAACTGCTGGAGTACCCCGAGCTCGGCATGGAAGCCATCTGGAAGATTGAGGTCGAGGACTTCCCGGCCTTCATCGTGGTGGACGACAAGGGCAACGACTTCTTCGCCGACGTCTCCCGTCCGACTGTGGTTCCGCTGCAGGATCTGCGGAAGTAGCGCCTGAGTAGGCCCAATGACCAAGAGCCGGCTGGAGGCCTTCAGCGACGGAGTGCTCGCCATCATCATCACGATCATGGTGCTGGAGCTGAGGGTGCCGCTGGGTCATGAGTGGGCCGATCTGGGTGCGCTGTGGCCGAAGTTCCTCAGCTATGCGCTGAGTTTCGTCTACGTGGCGATCTACTGGAACAACCATCACCATCTCCTGCATGCCACCCGGACGGTGAATGGCGCGATTCTGTGGGCCAATTTGCATCTGCTCTTCTGGCTGTCGCTGTTCCCGTTCGTGACCGCCTGGGCCGGCGAGTCAGGGTTCGAGCCGGTGCCAATGGCCAGCTACTCGGCGGTCGCCTTGCTGGCCGCGGTGGCCTACGCCGTGCTGCACCGTCAGCTGGTCAGGGCCGATCCGGAGAACGCGGTGCTGGTGGATGCTGCCCGCAACTCGGTGAAGATGAAGGTGTCGATCGCCGCCTATCTGGTCGGCTTCGTGGCGCCATTGCTCGGGGACTGGGGGTCCTGGGTCACCGCGGCCGTCCTGGTGGGAATCGCCTTGATGTGGATCGTCCCGGATCGACAGATCGAGCGAGCCATTCGTCAGGCCGGCGAGGGATCAGCCCAGAGGCCCGTCTAGTGCCGTAGAGCCGCCGACTCGCTCAGGGCTTGGTGATCGGGAAGCCGCAGAAGCCCGAGCACAGGGCGTCAAACTGCTCCTCGGTGAAGTTCGGGTAGGAGTCGCTGGAGACGGTGACCCACTTGCCGTCCTGCCACACGATGTGGTCGACCCGGGCGGTGAGGTCGTTCTCCCATGGGGCCCCCACATTGAGGTAGTCGAGGTGGTGCACTCCGTCCACGACGGTCAGGGTGACCTGGGTCAGGCTGTCATCGCCACCCAGCGGCCAGGTGTACGGGGTGCGTCCGGCTTGGCTCTCCGGAGCCGCCTCAGGGGTCAGCTTGCCATTGCGCCAGGTGAGGACCTCCCCGGACGACGAGTCCAGGCTGATGTAGAGCAGGATCTCGGCCCCGGCGACACCGTCGAAGTCGGACAGGCCGGTGAGCGGGTGCGGAGTCAGGGCATAGAACCTCCGGGACGACACCGTCCCGGTCGCGGTGGTCACCTTCACCCGGTAGCGGCCTTCGGCACCGGTGTCCTGATAGGTGTAGAAGCGGAGCTCGTCGGGTCGCGAGTCACCGTCGATGTCGGCGGTGGTGATGGTCTTGAGTACGTCCGGGCCTGAGTAGCGCAGATAGGTGAACGCCTTCGCATCGGTGAGCTTCACCTTCCGGGTGGAGACCTTCACCCAGTGGCCCTTGCGCCACACCGAGCGGGTGATCGTGCCGACCCACAGGAACTTGCCGCTGTTCTGCTGCTTCAGTGTTGAGACCTCGACGTAGCGGTGCCCGCCCTTGTCGAAGAAGCGATAGCCCTGGCCGTTGCCCCACAGCGCCCCGAAATGCCAGCCAGCCACCCGGCCGCCCTTCGGCGCCTTCTCGGCCACGAGCTTGCCGCCGCGCCAGGTGTAAACGATCAGGTCGACGGCGTCGCTGGTCTCTGTGGCTGAGCGGGTCCAGCGCTGGACGATCACCTCCACGCCGGGGACGCCGTCGAGGTTGGCGGCGCCGTAGAGGGCTGCATCGGCGTCCATGGACGCCGGCACCGCGGAAGCGAACTCCACCGAGGAGGTCCGACCACTTCCTGCGGCGGTGACGGTCAGCCGGTAGCGGTCGGTGCCGGCGGAGCTCAGGTCGACCTTGTCGTAGCGACCGTCTCCGGTGACATCGGTGAGCAGGCTTCGCAGCGCGGGGTCGAACTCCTGCGGCGTCATCGTGGGAGCGGCGGACGCCGCTGTGGGCACAAGTATCGAGCCCAGCAGAGCGAGAACCAGGCCGGCGCAGCTGGCGACGGACGTGCGCATGAGGCCCCCTTTGGCCACCTGATACCAACGATCGGCGAAATCAGTGCACATTCACGATAGGTCCTGGGACCATCTGCGGCTAGGGCTTCAGCGAGCGTGCGCGTCCAGCCAGTCCAGGATGGTGGCGGCGAAGTCCGATCGCAGCGGTGGGACGTGGCCGCCGTCGAGGATCGCCCACAGTTCGGCCTGTGAGGTGCCTTCGCAGTGGGACCAGACGCTGACCCGGGCTTCGGCACCGTCCGTGGTCAGGTAGCGGCTGGCACCGAGCGTGGGATCGGGCTGGCATCCGTCCAACCGGGCCCATTCGGCCACGGTGTTCACGGCGGACGGGTAGCTGTCGGCCCGCTGCGGCGAGCCGGCCCCGGCGAACATCACTGTGTCGTCGCCGGTGCCGTGCACCTGCAACACCGCCACCGGCGCGGACGGGCGGCAGGCCGCTGGATCGATGTTCTGCATGCCGGCCAGCGAGACGATGCCGGTCACTTGGTCAGCATGCTCGCAGGCCACCCGATGGCTCAGGTAGCCACCGTTGGAGTGCCCGATCAGCCAGACTCGGCGCGGGTCGACGGCGTACTGCGCGCTCACTGTGGCGATCACGGCGCTGAGGTAGCCGGAGTCGTCCACCTCGGAGTGATCGAAGTTGCAGCACGCATCGGTGGCGTTCCAGAACCGATGGCCCTGCAGGTTCCGGGTGCCCTCGGGCAAGGCGAGCAACAGCCCACGCCGTTCAGTCTCGGCGCTCAGCCCGAAGTAGGAGTCCAGTTCGTCGGCATTGCTGGTGTAGCCGTGCAACCCGATCACCAGCCCGGCCGGACGCCTCGAGTCGTACCCCGACGGGATCCGGAGCCGGAACTCGCGGCCCTCGACCGCCAGCGTCCCGACGGTTGCCGGCTGGATTCGGGGCGGCGTGATGCTGGCCGGCAGACAAAGCAGAGCCAGCAGGGTCAGCCCGACCAGCCACGTCCGCGTCCGTGCGTCCACTCACGCATCGTGGCACGGATCGGACGGCTCGGCGGGGCGCGACGGCAATGGAGCTGTCTCCGAGTGATGGCAGTGAACCGTCACCCGGAGATCAGGCCGGACGGTAATGGAACCGTCCCCAATCGATCAGCCGCGCTGCTCCATCGGGACGTAAGAGCGCTCGGTCTCGCCGACGTAGATCTGACGAGGCCGGTTGATCTTGGTGGCCGGATCGGAGGCTTGCTCGCGGAAGTGGGCGATCCAGCCGGGCAG
Organism: Propionicimonas paludicola; assembly: GCF_002563675.1. Taxonomy (NCBI): domain Bacteria; kingdom Bacillati; phylum Actinomycetota; class Actinomycetes; order Propionibacteriales; family Nocardioidaceae; genus Propionicimonas; species Propionicimonas paludicola. The sequence goes on from NZ_PDJC01000001.1 coordinate 3,073,407, forward strand.
CCGACCCAGGGCGAACAGAACGGTGAACATGTTCTGCGGGAAGCCCATGGCCTGGTAGATCAGGCCGGTGTAGAAGTCCACGTTCGGGTAGAGCTTGCGCTCCTGGAAGTAGGAGTCGGAGAGGGCCACCTCCTCCAGCTTCAGAGCCAGATCGAGCAGTTCGTCGTTGCCGCCATGAGTGCGCAGGATCTGGTCGGCGTGCTTCTTCACGATGGCCGCGCGCGGATCGTAGTTCTTGTAGATCCGGTGCCCGAAGCCCATCAGCTTGGTGGTGTCCTTGCGGTCCTTCACCTTGTTCACGTAGGACGTCACGTCGCCGCCCTCAGCCCGAATGCCCTGCAGCATCTCCAGGACGGCCTGGTTGGCCCCGCCGTGCAGTGGGCCGGACAGTGCCGACACCCCGGCGGCCACCGACACGTAGATGTTCGCGCCCGACGACCCGACCATCCGGACGGTCGAGGTCGAACAGTTCTGCTCGTGGTCGGCGTGCAGGATCAGCAGGACGTCCAGGGCCCGGGTGATGGCGTCGTCGAAGGGGTAGGGATGGGTCGGCAGCCCGAACGACATCCGCAGGAAGTTCTCGATGTAGCTCAGCTGCCGCTCCGGGTAGAGGAAGGGCTCACCCACGGAGTTCTTGTAGCCGTAGGCGGCCAGGGTGGGCAGCGAGCCGAGCAGCACCTTGGTGGCCCGGTCCAGGTCGTAAGCGCCTTCACCCCACTTGGAGTAGGCGAAGGTGGACAGCGCGTTCAGGCCGGCCGACAGCACCGGCATCGGGTGCGACTTGCGCGGCAGCGAGCGGAACATCTCGCGCATCCGCTCGTCCAGCAGGTGATGCTTGGCGATGTCGGAGCTGAAGGCGTCCAGCTGATCGCGGGTCGGCAGCTCGCCGAACAGGACCAGGTAGGAGACCTCGAGGAAGCTGGAGTTCTCGGCCAGCTGCTCGATCGGATAGCCGCGATAACGCAGGATTCCGGCGTCACCGTCGATGAACGTGATCGCCGATTGGCAGGACGCCGTGTTGGCGAAACCCACGTCCAGCGTGGTGTCGCCGGTTGCAGCCAACAGCTTGGTGATGTCGTAGCCATTGTTGCCCTGAGTGGCCAGCGCCACAGGCAGCTCCAGGCTCACTGAGTCGTGGCTGAACGTCGCGTTTCCCATCCATCCTCCGTCTGGTCTGCACGGGCTTCACCGCCCGACGCGAATGTGCGCCACCCTACCCGCGGCTACCCGGCTGCGGGAGGGGAAGCGTAGGTGAACTACGTACACCGATTGTTGACGGATCAACAAGCGAGGAGTACTGTTTTAGTTGAGACTTCAACTAAGCAGGAAAGGCAAGACAATGACCAAGCTCAACGAACTCACCGGCACCTACCAGCTGGACGCTTCCCACTCGCGCGTGGGCTTCATCGCCCGCCACGCCATGATCGCCAAGGTACGCGGTTCCTTCGACCAGGTCGAGGGCAAGGCCGTCATCGATGGCGCCAACCCGGCGAACTCCACCCTCGAGGTGACCATCCAGACCACCAGCATCGATACCCGTGACGCCAACCGTGACGGCCACCTGCGCAGCGCCGACTTCTTCGACGTCGAGAAGTACCCGACCATCACCTTCGTGGGCACCAGCTTCGCCATCATCGACGACGAGACCGTTGAGGTGACCGGCGACCTGACCATCAAGGACGTCACCAAGTCCGTCACCGTGCCGTTCGAGTTCGGCGGCGCCGCGGTCGATCCGTTCGGCAACTCCCGGATCGGTTTCGAGGGCCAGGTCACTGTGAACCGCAAGGACTGGGGCCTCACCTGGAACGCCGCGCTGGAGACCGGCGGCGTCCTGGTTGGCGAGAAGGTCGTGCTCGATCTCGAAGTCTCCGCGGTCAAGGCAGCCTGACCGTCGCGGTCGAGCGCCGAGAGGCTCGTTCCGCCGGACGCCTTCCGGCCCGGCGGGACGAGTCTTCATCGCGCGGGGGACGTACTCAGTCCCGTTTTGCAGCCTCGGGGGGCGGCTGCAGAACGGGACTTCGTCGTTTCTGAGTATCAGCGGACGGCCTGAGAGCCGTCCCGAGGTCAGCCGCGGGCCTCGACGAGGACCTCGGCCAGAGCGGTGATCGCGAGATCGAGCTCTTCACGGGTGATCACCAGCGGCGGGGCCAACCGGATCGTCTGCCCGTGGGTGTCCTTGGCGATGACGCCCTTGGCCAGCAGCCGCTCGCAGATCGCGCGACCGGTGCCCAGCGCCGGGTCGATGTCGACGCCGGCCCACAGTCCGACGCCACGAACCTCGGTGACACCGTTGCCGATGAACTCGGCCAGCCGCTGGTGCAGGTAGGCGCCCAGCTCGGCCGAACGGGCCTGCATCTCGCCGGTCTCCAGCAGCTTCACTACGGCCAGTCCGACGGCCGCGGCCAGCGGGTTCCCACCGAAGGTCGAGCCGTGCTGACCCGGACGCAGGGTCTCCAGCACCTCGGCATCACCGACCACGGCTGAGACCGGGACGACTCCGCCGCCCAGCGCCTTGCCCAGCAGGTAGAGATCAGGGACGACGCCGGCCTGCTCGCAGTAGAAGGTGGTGCCGGTGCGGCCCAGTCCGGACTGGATCTCATCGGCGATCATCAGCACCCGGTGCTGGTCGCACAGCTCACGGATGCCAGTCAGGAAACCGTCCGGCGGGACGATGATGCCGGCCTCACCCTGCACCGGCTCGACCAGGATGGCGACCGTGTGCTCGTCCATGGCGGCCTCGATGGCGTCCAGATCGCCGTAGGGCACCGGGACGAAGCCGGGGGTGAACGGACCGTAGCTGTCGGTCGCGTCGGAGTCATTGGAGAAGGAGATGACGCTGATCGTCCGGCCGTGGAAGTTGCCCTCCATGACGATGATGTTGGCCAGGCCCTCCGGGACACCCTTGACCTCGTAGCCCCACTTGCGGGCCAGCTTCAGGGCCGACTCGACGGCCTCGACGCCGGTATTGGCCGGCAGCACCATGTCCTTGCCGCAGAGCTTGGCCAGGCCCTCGACGAAGGGGCCGTAGGTGTCGGAGTAGACCGCCCGCGAGGTGATGGCCAGCTTGCTCAGCTGCGCGGTGGCAACCGCGATCAACTCGGGGTTGCTGTGCCCGAAGTTCACGGCGGAGTAGGCCGAGAGGAAGTCCAAGTAGCGGTTGCCGTCGACGTCGGTCAGCCAGGCCCCCGAGCCGGACTCGATCACGACTGGCAGCGGGTGATAGTTGTGGGAACTGAACGTCTCCACCTGCTCGATCGCCTGCTGTTGGGCTCGGCTCCGCGCCGCGCTTGCACTCATCATTCGCCTTCCTGCCTAAGGCACAAGATCGTAGCGCTGCCAGCTCTGATCCCCACTTCGAGGGCTAGAGTCGACCCATGACGCAGCAGGCTCCGGTGGTGATCGGCTACGACGGTTCGGTCTTTGCGGCGCATGCCCTGCGCAAGGGTTTGGCGGTGGCCAGCGCGCTGGGTGCTCCGGTCCGGATCGTCCGAGCCTGGACGATCAGCAACGCACCGCGTCCGCGCACCTGGGCCCCGGGCTACGTCCCGCCGGTGGACGACTATGCCGAGGCGATTCGCGAGCAGCTCGCCGAAGAAGTTGCCGCCGAGTTGGCTGCGCATCCCGACCTCGCCGTGAGCCTCGAGGTGCCCCACGGCGCCGCCGGACGAGAGCTGGTCAACGCCTCGCACGACGCCCAACTGGTGGTGGTCGGCACGCGCGGACTGGGCGGCTTCTCCGGTCTGCTGCTCGGCTCAGTCTCGGACGAGGTCGTCGAGCATGCCCACTGCGACGTCCTTGTGGTTCGGACGCGGTCCGACGGTGAGGCCGAACTCCCTCTGGCCGACTAGCCGACTCAGGCCAGGCTGGGCAGCACCGTGGGGCCCAGCAGGGCACCGATCACGGCTCCGAGGATCATCCACGGCCCGAACGGCAGTGAGTCCTGTCGGCTGATCCTCTTGGTGACCAGCAATAGCACGCTGATGGCGGCCATGCTCACCCAGGCGGCCAGGAAGCCGAGCGTCCATTGGGCCGGACCGAACCAGCCCAGGAAGCCTCCGACCACCCCGGCCAGCTTCACATCACCGAAGCCGAGATCAGGGGCGAACCGCGCCAGAACGAAGTAGACCAAGAGCATTGCCAGGGCACCGATCCCGGCGTGGAGGAGCGGTGCGAAGTCAACCAGTGACCAGGCGGCTCCGGCCAAGCTGATCGCGAGCACCGGATACAGACCCAAGGTGATCACATCCGGCAGCTCCCAGTCGGCGAAGTCGACGACCACCAGCAGGCTGGCGGCGACCGCCAGGATCACGAAGGCCACGAACTCCCCGATCGAGCCGGCCAGCCCGGCCAGCCCACCGAGCACGGCGGCGATCGGTACCTGCAGCCAGCGACGGGTCCATGATGCCGTCGAGCGAATCCGGCGACGAAGGTAGGGGTTGGCTCCGGCGGCTCCAGCCGCTGCCAGTGCGGTGCCCGAGGCGATCAGGAGCCAGTTCACAGCTCAGAATCGTACGCCGAAGGACTCCATGATCTGGATCGCGCCAGGCCCCATCACCACGATGAAGATGGCCGGCAGGATGAACAGAATCAGGGGGAAGACCACCTTGACCGGGATCTCCATGGCGCGGCGCTCCGCCGTCTGGCGACGTTCCATCCGCAACTCGTCGGCTTGGGTCTCCAGCACGTCAGACAGCGCGATGCCGTAGGCCTCGGCCTGAATGATCGAGCGAGTGAACTGGTGCAGCGAGTCGACGCCGGTGCGCGCGGACAGGTCCGCGTAGGCGGCCCGGCGGCTCTGCCCCACCTGGATGTCCTGCATCGTGCGGACCAACTCCTCGGGCAGCTCACCGCGACCGGTCCGAGCCACTCGGGCCATCGCGGCATCGAAGCCGAGGCCGGCCTTCACTGCGATGCTCATCTGATCCAGAATGTCCGGCAGCTGCAGGGCGATCGCCTCGCGGCGCTCCAGCGAACGGCTGTAGAGCCGCAACTCGGGCAGGAAGAACAGCAGCAGAGCCAGGCCGATGCCGAGCAGGACTCCGGTGGTGCTCGGGTTCAGCACGACCGCACCGATCGCCACCGCAATGCCGACCAGGCCGAGCAGGTACTTGGTGGCGAGCAGCCGCTCCACCGGCCACTTCTCCGGACGTCCGGCTCCGGCCCACAGCTTGGCCATTTGCCGAACCAGCGCCGGCGGCGTCTGCCGCTGGATGACCTGGTCCAGCGGGCTCAACTCACGGTCGCCGGGCAGGCCGGTAGGGGATGGCTCCTCGGTGTCCCGGCGCAGGTTGGACATCACCTGCCGGTGCGACACCGCGCTCCCACCGAGGACGAACCAGAAGAGGATGGCCAGCCCGATGAACAGGGCGATGATTCCGAAGAAGAGCTGCAGCTTGGGGTCCATGTCAGCCGCCTAGAACTTGATGTTGATCAGCTTGGACAGCCAGAACCCACCGATGGCCAACATGACCACGCCACTGCCGACCATCATCCAGCCGACCGGGCTGGACACCAGTCGGCCGATGTAGGCCGGGCTGAGGATTGCCAGGAAGAGACTGACCACGAAGGGCAGCAGCATCAGGATGATCGCCGACAGCTTCCCGTCCGCCGCCAATGCGGCCACCTGACGCTTGATCTCGGAGCGGCCGCGGATGGTCGAGCTGACGTTGTCCAGCACTTCGGCCAGGTTGCCGCCGACCTCACGGTTGATGCCGATGGCCTGCGTCACCCAGTAGAAGTCCTCGTTGCGCATCCGGACGGCCACGTCGTCCAGCGACTCGGTCAGCGATCGTCCGACCCGGACTTCATTGGTGACCCGGGTGAACTCGCTCGAGGTCGGTTCCTCACCTTCCTGAGCAACGGTGGCGATCGCCTGCGGCAGGCTGTAGCCCGCGCGAAGGCTGCCGGCCAGCATCTGCAGCGTCTCGCTGAGCTGCCCTTCGAACTTCTTGCGGCGCCGCTCGGCCAACACTGAGAACACCATCCGGCCCAGAATCGGAACCACCAGCGCCAGCACGATAGCCAGCAGGAGCTGGCCGACAACCAGGCCGAATGCGAAGCCGGCCAGGCTGCCGGCACCGACGATGACCACGATCTCTTTCAGCGGCATGTTGATGCCGGCCTCGACCAGGACCTCGTTCGGACCGTCGGCGCGAGCGCCGAGGAAGCGTCCGACCAGGTCGGTGGCCCGGTCGGCGAGCTTCGTGATCCCGGCATCCCGCTCGTCGGGGTTGAACCGGCGCCGCTCGATCGGCAGGCGGTTGCTGGGCAGCAGCAGCAGGACGAAGACCAGGATCGCCGCCAACCCGAGCAGGATCGAGCCGACGGTGAGTGCCTGCGAGCTGCCCAGGAATCCGGTCATCGGCTGGTCCAGAGCTCGGGACCGCCGAAGGTGTTCGGCGAGAGCTTGATCCCCAGGTCGGCCATCTTCTGGCTGAAGTGCGGACGCACCCCGGTCGGCTTGGTGATGCCCAGGAAGACGCCGTCCGGCGAGACACCGGCGCCGAAGTCGAACTCGAAGATGTCCTGCATGGTGAGGGTCTGCCCCTCCATGCCGATCACTTCGCTGATCGACGTGATTCGGCGGGTGCCGTCTCGCAGTCGGCTGATCTGGACGATCACGTCCACGGCCGAGGCGACCTGCTCGCGGATCGCCCGCAGCGGCAGGTCCATGCCGGCCATCAGCACCAGGGTCTCGAGACGGGCCAGGGCGTCGCGGGCGGTGTTGGCGTGGACGGTGGACAGCGAGCCGTCGTGGCCGGTGTTCATGGCCTGCAGCATGTCCAGCGCCTCGGCGCCACGAACCTCGCCGACGATGATCCGGTCCGGACGCATACGCAGCGAGTTCTTCACCAGGTCGCGGATCGTGACCTCGCCACGGCCCTCGACGTTGGCCGGACGGGACTCCAGCCGGACCACGTGATCCTGCTGAAGCTGAAGCTCGACCGCGTCCTCGATCGACACGATGCGCTCGTGCGAAGGGATGAAGCCGGACAGGACGTTCAGCAGCGTGGTCTTACCGGTGCCGGTACCGCCGGAGACGATCATGTTCAGTCGAGCCTGCACGCAGGCCTCGAGGAACTCCGCCATGGCCGGAGTCAGCGTCTTGAAGTTGATCAGGTCGGGGACGCTCAGCGCGTCCTTGGAGAACTTACGGATGGTCAGCGTTGACCCGCTCACCGCCAGCGGCGGGATGATGGCGTTGACACGCGAGCCGTCCTCCAGGCGGGCGTCGACCAGCGGGGAGGACTCGTCGATGCGGCGTCCGACCCGAGTGACGATGCGCTCGATGATCCGGCGCAGGTGCGGCTCGTCGGAGAACTTGACCTGGGTCAAGGTGAGCTTGCCGGAGCGCTCGACGTAGACCTTGTGCGGACCGTTCACCATGATTTCGGTGACCGACTTGTCGGCGATCAGAGCCTCCAGTGGGCCGAGTCCGAGGACGTCGTCGCGCACCTCGTTGATCAGCCGCTGCCGTTCGCGGGCCGTCAGCGGCAGTCGTCCGCCTTCGATGATGGCGTTCAGTTCGACGTTGACCAGGTTCTGCAGGGCGTTCTCGTCGAGGTTCGGGTCGTTCAGCCGCGCACCCATTCGCTCGAACAGCTGCTCGATGGCGTCTTCCTTGATGTGCGCCAGCGCATCGTGGGTCTCCACGACCACATTGGTCACCTGGGCACGGTTGGAGAGCCGATGATCACTGGCCGAGGCCTGCGATGCCGGCTCGGGCATCCAGTTCACCGCAGGCTCGTTGAGCGGTCGCTGGCCGGAGTTGGGAACCGGGAGCCACGGGGCCGGGGCGCTGAAGTCGGCTTCCGGTGCGAGTGCTCGCATCGGCGTCGTCGGAGCTGCGGACGCGATCTCCTCCGGCGGAATCCCACGCTCGCCCTTGGCGGCGTTCACGCGTGCGGCAAGGTTCATCGCTGGCCCTCCTTCTTCCCTCCGAAGTCGAAGAACCGGTGCCCCTTGACCGGGGCCGTCTGCTCCGCGGCGATCAGATCCACGAGGCTGCGCAACTGCTTGGCCACCGGGTCGCGGCCGTTGCCCTGCAGCAGCGGAACGCCCTGGTTGGTCGAGATCGGCACCGAGTTGGACTGCGGGAGCTGGACGTCGACCTTGCGGCCGATGGTCGCCTCGACGTCGGCTGCGGTCAGGCCACGGCTGGGATGCATGAAGTTCAGCACCACTACCCGGGACTCCAGCACGATGCTGATGTCGCGCAGGGTGTCCAGTTCCTTGCGCAGGCCACGCACGCCCGGGACGTCCAGGCTGGTCACCAGGACCAAGGTGTCGGTCTGATCCAGTACGGCCAGAGTGTGTTCGCCCAGGCCGGGGGCGGTGTCGACCACCACGTACTTGAACTGCCCGGTGAGGGTCTGCAGCAGGGTGCCGATCTCCTTGGCTGAGACCGTGTCGGCGGCGGCCGGGGACTCGGAGCCCGGAACGACGAAGAGCCCGGACGAGTGCTCGGTCAGGTAGGACTTCACCGCCACGCTGTCCCGGCTGACCGGGCCGTGGGCCATGTCCGGCAGTGTGTACTCGGGGTTGATGTTCAGTGCTGAGGCGACGTCACCGAAGTGCAGGTCGATGTCGACCAGGACCGTCGACTTGGGTTCGCGCATGGCCAGGCCGACGGCGAGGTTCGTCGAGACGGTGGTCTTGCCGACGCCACCCTTCGGCGAGGCGACGGTGATCACCTTGCCCTGGCCGGTGGCCATCGGCGGAACCGAGTTCACCATCGGCTGCTGGACTCGTCCGGCGTTGAGGGCCGCAGCGCGCTGCAGAGCCTGACGCATCTCCTCGGGACGGCCGTAGGGCGAAACGATGTCGCGGACGCCGGCGCGCAGCGCCGGCAACGCCAGCTCAGCGCCCTGGTCGCTGACCAGGACCACCGGGATGGCCGCGGTCGCGGAGAGCTCGGTGGCCAGGGAGAGCGCTGCTTGGATCTGATCCCCCGGATCGAGCACGGCCACTTCGGGCATGGGTGCGCCCTGCAGCTCCTGCATCAGCGCGGCCATGGTCGCCGGGAACCGCAGCGGAGCGATCGCATAGCCGTCCGGACCCCAGGCTTGCTGAACCAGGCCGACGACCTGAGGGTTGGGGCTGATGACCAGGGCGGGACTCATTGCGATGCCTTGCCCAAGGTAAGTGAGATGGGTGCCTCGGCGCTGCCGTCGTTGTTCTTGGCGTCGAGCACGATCCATAGCTGTGCGGTCTGCAGCGAGGCGACCAGCAGGCGGACGTCCTTGGGCTTGAGAGCGAGGGTCAACATCACGCTCGAGCCTGAGGCTGCACCGTCGGGGGTGGAGCCGCCGTCCACTCGCAGGACCAGGACGTCGCGGAACACCTGGGCGGTCTGATTGCCCTTGGTGACGTTGATAGCGATCTTGTCCCCGGGGATGATCCGGCCGGCGACGGCGCGCTGAGACTCGGTGACCATCGAGATCTGCTGCATGTCATTGGGGACCGGGATGTCGCCCTTCTTGCCACCGTCGGTGTCGGGCTTGGCGAAGCGGGAGGCAAGCACCTGCTCGCCCTGCTTGAGGTCGGTGGTGGTGGCCAGGTCCTGGATCTCGACGGTGTTGCTCAGTGCGTTGGCGGCGACAGCGGCCCGGGGGAGCTTCTTCAGCTCGACGAACGGGGCCAGGTTCTTGCCGAGAGTTCCGGCCGGGACACCGTCCGCAGCCACGACGACCAGTACATCGGTGGGCTCTTGGCCGGCCATGGCTCGGGCGTCCGCGTTCGACACGTAGGTGAACATCAGGACTGCTCCGACGCCTGCCAGCAACACCGCCGCGATCGCTGCGATGACTCGACGTTGCATCTGTAACCGCCTTAACTCGAGTAGCGGAGGTTGGGGTGAAGCCTTCGGCTGCACCATGGCGGGGATCGCTGTCTCGCGACCACCGCGAGCGGGCTCACCGATCAAGCTGAGTCAGGACCCCGAAGAATCGTACTTTGTTTATTCCTCATATCCGGTCATCCGAGAGGGTGACCGCCCCGTGCTTGAATGTGCGTATTTGTCATCCGTCCGGGTGACAAATGTAGGGATTCGACGGGTTCAACATATGTCGCCCGAATGGGGGACAAATGGCGTGGATTGAGGAGGAAATGTGTGGGCTCGACACAGGCCGCTGGGGACAGCCTGGAGGATCGTCAAGCGTTGAGTGAGGCACCCCGCCAGAGTCCTGGGGAGTGCCTCACTCGGCTCAGGCGAAGGTCAGATGCTGTTCTTCACGTTGTTGAACATGCCGCTCAGCTGGGTGCCGAGCAGGGAGACCACGGTGATGATCACGGCGGCGATGAGCGCAACCATGATGCCGTACTCGACCGCGGTCGCACCGCGCTCCTTGGTAGCGACGACGGTGCCGACGATCTTGGCGGGCAGGTTCTTCATTGGGGACCCCTTTCGATGGGTTTGGGATAGGTTCCGCTGTGGCCGGCTTCTGATGTCCATCCCGACTGTGAAGTCCGGCCGCTGAAAAGAATGCACCCAATTCATCGCTTGTGTCAAAGGAATGGTCAAGCACTATCTCAAGGCGCAATAATGGGTTCAGACTTGTGGTGATTTGTCACCCATTGGAGGACATCTTTAGGGGAGCCGCGTGTCTTTGCGCGTACGAATTGCGGGGCTGGTCGCCGTCGCCGCCGCCCTGATCGGGTTGCCGGCAGGCGTGGCTTGCGCGACGCCGGGACCCACCGACGGCGTGATCAAGGCCCTGGCGCTGCCCGTCCAGACCACTGACTTCATCGTCCTGGTGGACAACAGCGCCTCGATGGCCAAAGGCAAGTCGGCCGATACCGTCCACTCTGCGCTGAGCCAACTGCTCAAGATCATGCAGCCCACTGATCGACTGGCCCTGTACAGCTTCGACTCGACGGTCACCGCGCAGTACCGCGGCCTGGTCGGCGATCAGGGTGCCCGGATGCTCGGCGCACTGCCGAAGGCCACGGTGGGCTGGAGTGATCAGGGGGCCGCGCTGGAGGCTGCGGTTACCGAGCTCGCCCGGGATGCAGCCAACCCGCAGGCCGTCGTGGTGATGATCACTGACAGCATTCCGGATCCGGCGCCCGGATCGGACTACCAGAGCCAAGAGGGCAAGGCCTGGCGCGAGCTGGCCGAGAACGGCCGCAGGTTGGCCGGCCAGCGACCGATCGCCAGCTATCTGTTCGGGCTGTCCTCGACCGTCGACGTCACCATGCTCGGCCGAGTGTTCCCCACGACCCAGCCGGTGAAGGCCTCGGGCATCAGCCGAGCCGTCGCGTCGATCAACGCCGATGTTGAGCAGCTGCGTGCAGGCCGTCTGTTGGGTACCGAGCTCCAGGCCCCGATCGCGGTGAGCTGGACCGGCGACTTCAGCTCCGGCTCGACCGGGTGGCTGCCGATCCGGGTCACGGTCGAGTCGCCTTACCGGCACGTACCGATCGTCCTCAGCGGTCTGCGGGTGGCGGCCGCCGGCGAGCTGTCCGCCGAGGTCAGTGGCCTGCCGAAGGTGATCGAGCTCGCGCCCGGGCAGACCAGGAACCTGGATGCTCAGCTTCAGCTCAGCGGGGACGGCGACCTGCGCAACCTCAACCTGACCTTCGACGCTGCGGTGGACTCGCCTTGGCGTCCTGCGCTCACCGCCGGACTCGGGCTGACTTTCGAACCCAAGTTGGTGACCGTGGCCGGTGCGCGCGCCGATGGCGCTCTGGCTCGGTCGCTGCCCACGCTGGTCACCGTCGGCGGGCTGCTCGGGCTATCGGTCGTGGTGTGGTGGCTGGGCAGCGCGCTGATCTCGCCGCGGATGCGCGGGGAGCTGATCTTCAGCCGGCATGCCGAGGTGCTGGCCCGAGTGCAGCTGCGTGGACGGCGCCAGTATCTGGCCGGTGTGCCCGGCGCCGGAACCCTGGCGACGCTGGGCGGAGCGGTCTACGGCGCGCGTCCGGTTCGGGGCAACGACCGGGAGGTCCGAGTGGATCTGGTTGCCGGCAAGAGCTGGAGTCGCGGCGTCATTCAAGATGGTCACGTCATCCAAATGGGTGACATGGAAATTGCTTACTCGAGTGAACCCGGCGCAATTGTCCGGCCAGCACTCGTGCATTAACAAATGTCGCCCGAACGGGTGACACTCGCGGTGATTTCTCTAGGAAATGCCTATGAATTACATGGGTGTGCTTCCCGCGAGAGCCGCTCTGACTAGGTACTTCATCCCCTTGGCGGGAGCTGTGGATGCCCCTAGTGGAGGCTCCTGTGTTCCTGTCGAGCGCTATCATTAGGGCCTTTGGACGGATTGACACCCTTCTTCAACGCTGCCTAAACTGGTGAGGAATTCTGGAGGGGGTCCGGATTCAACGGTTATCGGCAGAATGAGACATAGATGCGTAGAGGCAAGCCTGCGCAGACATCCGAGCGCGGAGCGGCAGCAGTGGAGTTCGCACTGGTGCTGCCGGTCCTGATCGTGATGATCTTCGGGATGGTTGACATGGGCATGGCGATCAACGCCCAGGCCATCGTCGGCAATGCGGCGCGCGAAGGCGCGCGCGCAGCCAGCTTCAGTGGCGCCGACACGACGGCGACCAACAACGCGATCAGCCGGGCTTCGGCAAGCCTGATCGGTACCGCCCCCACCACCAACATCACGTGCCAGACCATGGTCTCCGGCACCCCCACCGCGATCGCTTGCTCCTCGGTCTCGCCGGGTGACTCAGTGCAGGTCAAGGTGTCCTATACCTACAAGTGGATCACCCCCGGCGTCCTCGGCCTTCCCGGCCAGAGCGTCATCGTCGCCACTAGCCAGATGCGGATCGAGTCGGCCTGATGAAATCCTCGCGCGCAACCAAGATCTCTCGAAACCAACGGGGCGTGACCGCAGTCGTGGTCGCGATCTCGATGATGTTGCTGGCCGCGGCCGGCGCGGTGGGCTTCGACGTGGCCCGGCTGGTCTTCGCGAAGCAGCAGCTGCGCAACGCCGTCGACGCTGCAGCGCAAGCCGTCGCGGTCGACATGCCGGTGTCCAGCGCGTCCACGGCGATCCAGCTCGCCAAGAGCTACGCGATGGCCAATGACCCCAACCTGACTCAGTCCAACATCTCGGTGGACTTCTTCTGTGTGGTGGCCAAGGCGTCCGACGGAACGCCGGATCAGCGCCAGATCCCGGCCACCTGCAACCCCGGGACCTGGACCGACAGCGCCACCTTCACGTACAAGGGCAAGAAGCAGTGCCCGGACACCTCGCCGGTCTGCGCCATTCCGTGCGTCCCGTCGGCCACCGTGAAGTGCAACGCCGTCCAAGTGAGCGCCAGCCGGAACGTTCAGTTCGTCTTCGGGCCGGCCATCAACATCCCCAGCGCTCCGGTGGGGGTCTCGACTGTGTCCTGCCGGGGGACCTGTGGCGGTGAAGCAGCACCGAACCCGATGAACGTGGTGGTCATGGCCGACCGCACCGGTTCGATGCTCGACTGGTCGGGCGGCGACGTGCTGTCGAACATGAAGTCACTGCGCGACGGCATCTCGTCGATGCTCACCGTCATGGACCAGCGGGTTCAGTACGTGGCGATGGGGGCGATCCACAAGAGCAAGTCGACCGCCAGCAATCCGATCGCACCGCTGACGACGTCGGACAACTTCTTCACCAGTCTCAGCAACAAGTCGAGCTCGACAACGCCCGCCTCGACCCAGGACACCGGTACGGTCAATGGCTGCAATGCCGCCACCAATGCCGGCACCGGCAACAAGTACAAGTATCACAACGACGTCCTCACCGGGACCTGGGTGCCGGTGAACTTCACCAACAGCTACCTGAACACCAATGCCTCGGGGGCCTACGTCCTGGACGGCTCCGGGTCGCGAACGGTCAAGACCGGGACGAGCCTGCAGACCAGCATCAACAACCTGCCCTACGCGGTGGCCAACTGGAACACGACCTCGGGGACCAGCTCGTACTGCACCAAGGACGGGTACGACATGGGTACCCACCTGGCTTCGGCGCTGAAGGGCGGCGCGCAGTACCTGCTGAACTCCAGCAATCTGACCAACAACATCTCGGCTGCCGACCTGGCCGCTCGGGACGCGTTGGGGATCGTGCCGAGGAAGGTCCTGATCCTGGAGACGGACGGTCAGCCTGGTGAGAAGTTCACCAACGTGGGAGCCGACGGCACGGTGACCGATCTGAGCAACACCTACGACATCGGCAACACAAACCTGCAGACCGCGTGCGACAACTTCAAGAAGGTCGCTGACAACGCCAAGGCGGCCGGGATCACGGTCATCACCATCGGCTTTGGTGCGGTGAACTCGGGCTCTTGTGGCAACACCTCGTCGATCAGCGTCCTGGCCAGCGTCGCGTCCACCAAGGACTCGGTCACCGGTCACGGAGATCCGGGCGACTGCTCGTCACCCGCAGGTGTCGCTGCGGAGAACAGCGACACCGACTTCTTCTTCTGCGCAGCCTCCGGGGCCGACCTGGCCAACGTGTTCACCACCGCGATGGGCCAGCTCAGTGGTGGCACCAAGTTCATGGCGATCGACGGATTCGGAGACTGAGCCCGCCGCGCAGTGCATGAACTGGATCCACAGCCGGCGGCGTTCGTCCGCCTCCAGCGATCCCCTACTGAGTCCGTCCCGTAGCCGATAGCGGGGCGGACTCAGTGCTGTCTGGTCGGCTCAGTCCAAGAACTCGCTGATCGCATCGGCCAGCGCGGTGGCGGCCTTCGTTCGCCACGCGGACGAGGTGAGTAGGGCGGCGTCCTTGGCATTGCGCATGTTGCCCATCTCCATCATCACCGCGGGTACTTTCGCGAAGTTGAGGGTGGCAATGTCGGATCGGGGGCTGAGTGCGGTGCCTCTGCCGATGTAGGTCGATCGCGGCATCCCGGTCTGCGCGGTGAGCACCGACCGGATCTGCTCGGCGAGCTTCTTCGACTCGGCCTCGACGCCGGATCCGCCGGCCATCACGGTGGAGAGGATCACGTGGAAACCGCGCGCGCCCTTGCTGAAGCTGCCGTCGGCGTGGATCGAGATCAGCAGGTCGGCGTGCAGCTGGTTGGCCAGGCTGGCTCGGGTGTTCACGCAGGGGCCGTTGCCGGCGTCGTCCGCCCTGGTCAGCCGGACGGTCGCGCCGCGCTCGCGCAGCTCTTTGGCCAGCGCGTTGGCCTGGGCCCAGTTGTAGGCATGCTCGGCGTAGTCGGCATTGGTGGCAGTGCCGGTGGAGTTGCACGGCTTGGTCTTGCCGTTGCCGGCCGGAACCTTGTGCCGGATGAACGGGCCGTCGGAGTTGCGATTGTGGCCGGGGTCGATCACGATCACCCGTCCGTCGAGCCGGCCGGCGGCCGGCGGCGCGCTCTGGCTCGGGCTCGGTGCCTTGGTGGGTGTGGCCTGGGTCGGCGTGGACGATGAGGCCGGGCTCGGCGCCGCCGAGGTTGCTGCCGGCGATGGCCGTTCGGGGTCGGCCGGCGGAGCGGCTGCACAACTGGTCAGGAGCAGGGCGGCGAGCACACCGGCCGTCGTCCGGAGTGCGACCGTGGTTCGCTTCGACGTCACGGCCCCAGCCTGCCACGCGATCGGTGGGGACGCCCTCAGCAGGGCTCGACGTCGACCTCGACGCTCAGGGTGGACGAGTCGGCCTCGGTGAACACCACGCCGCGCAGCGGGGAGACGTCGGAGTAGTCGCGTCCCCAGGCGGTCACGATGTAGCGGGAGTCGGCGAACTGGTCGTTGGTCGGATCGAGGTCGACCCAGCTCCCGTCCGGGCAGCGCACGGACGCCCAGGCGTGGGTGGCGTCGGCCCCGCGCAGCTTTGGACGTCCCGGCGGCGGCACGGTCTCCAGGTAGCCGCTGACGTAGCGGGCCGGCAGCCCGGCCCAGCGCAGGCAGCCCACGGTCAGCTGGGCGAAGTCCTGACAGACCCCCTGCCGGGTGGCCAGCACCTCGGCCAGTGTGGTCTGCACCGACGTGGCCCCGGTGGTGTAGCGGAAGTCGCGGTGGATCGCGTGCAGCAACTCGGCCAGCGCCGTCCCCAGCGGACGATCGGGCCCGAGCACCTGCGCGGCGTACTCGCCGAGCCCGGCATCGATGGCCACCAGCGGGGACGGCCAGGTGAACTCGGTGTGCTCGACCGGATCCAGCTCGGCGGCCAGGACGGCCGCGGCCTCGGCCACGCTCCAGGCGTCCAGGGCGGCCAGATCGGGGGCCGGCCAGCTGACCTGCACCTGGCTGACCGCCTCGACCACCAGCTCGGTGACCGGGGCCCGGGTCTCCAGGTAGAGCGACGGGTTGCCGAAGTAGTCCAGGTGTTCGCTGAGCTGCTCGGCGGCCGGCGTCGAAGTCAGTTCGAAGGACAACACCTGCTGGGTCGCGGTCTCCCGCGGCCGCAGCAGGCCGCGGTTGTAGCCGGCCTCCAGGACGTCGTCGTAGCGGTAGCTGGTGCGGTGGGTGATCCGGTAGCGCCGGACGTCCGGAGTGCTCATCGCACCTCCAGCGGACGACTCCAGGACGCCTCGGCGGCGTGCCGGGTGGCCTGCCGGACGAAGTGCCGGGCGGCGATCCGGCGCCCCAGGCCGTCCAAGGCATCGCCGAGTTCGCGCAGCTGGTCGGCCAGCGCGGCGTCCTCGGACAGCCGGGACGCGATGGCCTCGGCCTGCTCGGCCAGCTGCCCATCGCCGGCCAGCCGCAGGTCGGCGGCCAGCGCGGCCAGCTGGTAGGCCACCGAACGCGGGTTGGACAGATCGTGCAGCAGCAGCTGGACCGCCGACTCCAGGCCGGTGGCCGGGCCGGTGCCGGCCGCGGCGCGACGGCGGTGGGTGATGATCGACTCACCGGCACGCAGCACGGCATCGGCCACCAACTCACCGGTCGGCGCGGCCGGGTCGTCCACCTCGAGCAGGCTGGTGGCCAGGAGTTTCACCGTGTGGGCCGCGCGCTCCAGGCGTCCGCCCGCGTCGAGGAAGGCCCACGACGAGTCGCGCACCATCGATTGGGCCATGATCCCGGCGTAGGCCAGCAGCGACTCCAGCACATCGGCCAGCAACGGCTGCAGCTGGTCGCTGTCGGCCGGCGGCTCGGCCAGAGTCTGCTCGAGCCGTCCGAAGACGCTCCACAGGTCGACGCTCATCAGGTCGCGGACGCTCAGCGCCTCCCCGATCAGCCGCCGGACGCTGTGATGGACGCCGCCGATGGCGGTCTCATCGAGAGCCACCCGGGTCAGATAGCCGACCCCGGACTCGGCCACCGAGCGCTCCACGCCGGTGATCCGTCCGACCGCGCCGAGCAGGGTCGAAGTGGCCGCCGCGCCGGCCGAACCGGGACGGGAGCCGAAGTCCTCGGCCAGGTCATCGGCCACCTTGAGCAGCCGGGCGGTGCTCTCGGCGCGCTCGGCGGTGCGTCCGATGGTCATCAGGGCGCGGGCCACTCGGGGCGGGACGGCCGACTCGCGGGCCACAGTCAGCCGCGGACGGCGTCCGTCCGAAGCCGAGGTCTCGGCCACCGAGGCCGGCACCCAGACGTCCTTGGCCAGCGCGCCCAGGTCACTGCTCACGGTCAGTTCGGACGTGCTGGAGGCCACCCGGCCCAGACCGCCGGGCAGGAACCGGTAGCCGTCGGCAGTGGCCACCCCGAAGCTGCGCAGGACGAATCGGCGCGGCTCCAGCCCGTCGCTGGTCACCACCGGCGCGGTGGACAACTCCACCGGAGCTTGCCCGCACCAGGCCCACGGCTGGGCGGTGATCCGGGCGAGCAGTTCCTCGCGTTCGGTCGCACTGAGCAGCCAGCCGTAGCGCACCGGAGCGACCCCGGTGCGAGCCACCGGCTTGATCACCAACTCGTCCAGATGGGCCCGTACATGCGAGGCGGACGCCGGCTCGCCGCACCACCAGGTGTCCGGGCTGGCCAGCAGCGGCTGTTCGCCCAGCAGTGCCGCGCAGACCTCGGGCAGATGGGCCAGCAGCGCGGGGTTGTCGAGCACCTCGACCCCGATCGGGTTGGCCACCCGGACGTTGCCGAGGCGGCTAGCCTCGACCAGCCCGGGCAGCCCGACCTCGGAGCTGCTGCGGAACTCCAGCGGATCGGCCTGGTCATCGCTGACCCGGCGCAGGATCACGTCCACGGGCTCGAGCTGATCGCCGGCCCGCAGCCAGACCCGTCCCTGCCGAATCACCAGGTCGTCGGCCTCGGCCAGCGGGAAGCCGAGCAGGGCGGCCAGGAAGCCCTGGTCGTAGGAGCTGCGGCTATCCGCGCCCGGCGACAGCAGGACCACCCGGGGCACCTCGGCCGAGCCGGCGGCGTCCAGCAGGGCACCGGTCATTGATACGAAGAAGCCGCGCAGCCGGGCCAGGTCGCTGGCTCGGTGCAGTCCGGCCAGCACCTTGGAGACGATCCGGCGAGTGGCCATGGCGTAGCCGGCCCCGGCCGGGGTACCCAGCCGATCGGAGATCACCTGCCAGGTGCCGTCCGGGCTGCGGCCCAGATCAGTGGCCGTGGTCAGCAGCTGCCGCTGTCCGGCCTGGACCGAACCGTCGGCCACCCGGGCAAACCCGGGATGACTCAGGATCGCGGCCGGCGGCAACACGCGTTGTCGCAGAAGAGTTCGGGGTCCATAGAGGTCGGCCAGGACGGCGTCCAGTAGGCGTGCCCGTTGGGCCAGGCCATGCTCCAGCGTCGTCCATTCGGCTTCGTCCAGCGGCAGTGGCAGTGGGTCGACCCGCCACGGACGGCGCCGACTGCCATAGCTGATCCCCTCGTCGGCCACCTGCCGGGCGGCCTCGGCTCGGGCGGTCAGCAGTTGCGGGAGCCCGAGGGTTCCGATCGTCTCGGCGAGCAGCTGCGCCTGCGGCTGGACCTCCGGGCCGGCGACCAGTTCGTCCACTCGTCCCAAGCCCGGATGACGCCGGTAGGCATCGAGCAGCGGATTGCTCGGCTCGGCCACCGGGACGGACATGGCGCCACCCTACTCAGGGCGTCCGGCCTGCTGCGGGCGGACGACCCTGGCGAGACTCGCCCTCGAGCACCCGTGCACTGCGGGCGTGCGCTACGAGATGACCTGCAGGACGGCCACCTCGCCGGAGCCCAGGCAGGTCGCCGCCTTCGACGCCGACGCCTCGTCGAGGACCACGGCCACGTCCCCAGCGTTCATGAAGCCACCACCCCCGGAGACTGTCGAGCCGGCCATGAACTCGCGGCCGTCGGCCAGGCGGGCTTTGTCGCGGACGGCGGTCGTTCCGTTCGGCCAGACCAGCGGCATTCCGTTGAGGAGGTAGCAGCCGTTGTCGGCGCGACTGACCGTCCCGGACAGCGCCGCAGCCATGTGGGTCTGGGCGGGCCGAGCGGTGAGCAGCGGGGAGTCGGGCGCGGCCTGGCAACCGACCAGGAAACCGAGCAGGACAAGGCTGGCGACTCCGCCGCGAACAGAATCTCTCACCTCATGCTCCTTCCAGGCGTCCTCGCCCAGGTCACTCGATCAGGGTCACTCCGGCCAGCGCCACGGCGAAGCCCTGCCCGGTCGCGCCGTTACCGCAGATGATGCCTGTGCTCGCGCTCGCGCACAGGAAGTCGCCGAGCTTCAGCTTCTTGCCGTAGGGCAGGGTGGCCAGCGTCCAGCCGTCGTACTTCACCGAGGCCCACTTGGTGGGCTTCCACCAGTCGACGTACTCGCCGTTGGTCTGCGGCAGCGACTCGACGCCGCCGCTGCAGAAGTAGCCGACCTCATCGCTGGCGTTGACCCCGGTCACGTCCAGGCCCTCGCCCGGGCAGACCACGTCCGACTTGGGCACCTTGGTCATGTTCATGCCCTTGGGGAAGTGGCACAGCACGCCGTCTTCGTCCATGGCGCACCAGATCCGTCCGGTCGGGCTGGCGAAGTGGGCCTGGCCGTACTTGGTCACGTTCAGGGCGCCGGCCGCACTCGGCACTACCGGCTTGGCGGTGGTCTTCACCGGGGACGGCGTGGGCTTCGGGCTGGTCGGTGTGGCACTGGGCGATGCGGACGGGCTGTCCACCGGCGCACTCGTCGTCGGGGCGGCGGACGTGCTGGCGGGGCTCTTGCTCGGAGCCGGTGCGGGCTGGCCGATGGCGCAGCCGGAGAGCACGAACACAGCGACGACGAGCAGGACGCGGGCTCTCATAGCCACTCCTTGGGCCGGGGAACTGACATCAGTGTGGCGCATCGCAGCACTAACCAGTAGAGAATCGCCCGCGCCGCTCGTCCGCGCGGCACAGTTGGTGCATGGAGCAGAGTTGGCCGAGCCCACCGGTGACCCCGGCCCCGCTGGTGCTACGCGGACGGGTGTTCGACGCCGGTCATCCGGCGGTGATGGGCATCATCAACCGCACTCCGGACTCGTTCTACGCCCCGGCCCGGCACAGCCTGGAGTCCGGTCTGGCCACGCTGAGCCAGATGGTCGCCGACGGTGCCGCGCTGATCGACGTCGGTGGGGTGCGGGCCGGCCAGGAGGGCGGCCCGGTGTCGGCCGCCGAGGAGATCGAGCGGGTTCGTCCGTTCCTGCTGGCGGCCCGCGAGCAGCACCCGGACGTTCTGCTCAGCTTGGACACCTGGCGCTCCGAAGTGGCTCTGGCCTGCGCGGACGCCCGGATCGACCTGGTCAACGACACCTGGGCCGGCGCCGATCCGGAGCTGGTGAACGTGGCCGCCGAGCTCGAGGCCGGCTATGTGGTCTCGCACACCGGTGGACTCCCGCCGCGCACCGACCCGGTGGCGATCAGCTACGGCGACCACCCCGACGATGTGGTCTACGACGTGCTGAGGACGATGCAGGCCGGGGCCGAACGGGCCATGGCGGCCGGCGTCCCGGTCGAGCGGGTGCTGCTCGACCCGACCCTGGACTTCGGCAAGACCACCCGGCATTCACTGCGGGTGCTGCGGGCCACCGGTGCCGTGGCCGGACTCGGTTTCCCGGTACTGCAGGCGCTCAGCCGCAAGGACTTCGTCGGCGAGACCCTGGATCTGCCGGTCGACCAGCGCTTGTACGGCACCCTGGCGGCCACGGCGATCGCCGCCTGGCTAGGGACGACGGTGTTCCGCGCTCACGACGTCCCGGCCACCGTGCAGGTGGCGTCCATGGTGGCGTCCATCCGTGGCGACCGGCCGCCGACTGTCGCGGTCCGCGGCGAGCCCTAGGGCGAAACCGGCAGGTAGTAGGCGGTGGCCTTGGCCTTGTTGTCCACTCCGGTTACCCGGTAGACGAGCAGGCCGTTTGGGCTGCCGATCGCGATCTGGTCGGTGAGCTTGGCCTTGGGCAGGTCGGGCAGCGGGACCATCGAGTTGTCGCTCGGGTCGAGGAGATGCCCGTAGAAGACCATCCTGCTGCCGACCACCGTCCCGTTGGCTGCGAACAGCCCGGAGGCCTTGAGCCGGTCGGTCTCGTCCTGGGAGAAGTCCATGGCCAGCCCGCTCCCGATGCCGTCCGCCACCCGATAGGTGTCGAGCATCGACGACCCGTCCTTCTGGAAGACCACCGAGCCGCCGACCGCGGTCATGCGGCCGCTCGCGGTGACGTTCGTAACGGGGGTCCAGGTCTGCGTCGTGAGGTCGAAGGTGGCGTACTTCGTCTCTCCGCTGAGCGTGTAGGCCGACAGCACCAGCCGATCACCGATGGACACCACCGAGCGGGCCTGGTTGGGGCTGAAGGGGTTGGTTGGCAGCGCCGTCCAGGTGTTGCTGGCCGGGTCGTAGCGCCGGTCAGTGGCGTCGCCGCCGAGCCTGGTGCCGAGCCCCACGCCGATCAGCTGATCACCGGCAACCACCAGACCATTGAATCGGGCAGGTGCGGCGATCGAGGCCCAGGAGTTGGTGCTCGGGTCATAGACCACGAGCGTGCTCGCCGTGGGGTCGGTGGCGCGGGTGAAGTAGAGCTTGCCCTCGAAGGCCACTCCGGTGGTGCCCTGCAGTGAGACCGGCGGCTCGGCAATCGACGTCCAGGAGTCGGTGGACGGGTCGTAGGCGACGCCGTCTCGATAGGACTTGCAGTCGGCGCTTGGGCCGCAGGCACCCGCGCCACCGATGAGGTAGTACCGCCCGTCCAGCCAACCTGTGGCCGGCTCGATCCTCGTGAGCGGGACCTGACTGGTGAGCTTCCAGGCAGACGCGGTGGAGCCAAGCCCGGGGGTTGGCAGATGAGGCGCCGGCTGGCCCACTCCGCCGCCGAGTTCGCCCTTGTCCTGCGCAGTCATCGACGCCGCCGCGCTGGGTGCCCCCTCGGCCACGGTGGCACTCACTCCTCGGCCAGCGAACTGGCTGAAGCCGAAGCCGACTCCGGCCACCACGACGATCGCCGCGGCCGCGCTCAGTACCCGATCCCACCGGAGCTTGCGCCGGGACGGACGGACGAACTGCGCCGGATCCAGCGGCTCGAACTCCTCAGGCTCGGCGAAGGAGGCCCGGAAGGCTTGCTCTTCGCGGCTGAACTCGTCTTCGGGCGACTCAGTCATCGCGGCCCCCTTCCAGCCGAGCCCGCAGCGCGACCAGCGCCCGATGTACATGCGACCGGGCAGTCGCCTCCGGGCAGCCGAGAATCGTCCCGATCTCGGCGAAACTGCGATCCTCATAGAAGCGCAGCACTACCGCGGCCCGCTGCTGCGGAGGCAACTCTCGGCACAGCCGGGCCGCCTGATCGGCGTCGGCCAGCACTGCCGAAGCGTCGGCCACGGTCGGAGCCGCGTGCAGCTCAGCCGGGTCTTCGACGACGTGCAGTCGGCGCACCTTGCGCCAGGCCGAGACGTGCGCGTTCACGATCGAGCGGCGGACGTAGGCCTCCACCTGCCCGGACGCGGCTACCCGCGTCCACTTCGGGTACAGCCCGGCCAGCGCCTCCTGGACGACGTCGTGGGCGTCCTCGCGGTTGCCGGTGATCAGCGATGCGAACCGCAACAGCGCGGACGAGCGCAGCGTGACGTACTCCTCGAAGGAGCCGTAGCCGAGCGTGGCCGCGGCCCGGATCGGCTCAGCCACCACCACCCCCTGCAGGATCGTCACAACCAGTACACGCCGCTGGCCCGGCTTTCGTTGCGCTACTCGCCAGGGAACCGGACGCCGCGCTGCGCGCGGAGCTCGTCCAGGGTCTCCATGATCGAGACGGACTCGTCCAGCCCCAGCTGCGGCGACTCGGTGAAGCCGTCGCTGATCAGCTGGGCGAAATGGGCGGCCTCATAGGCCAGCCCCTGATGCCCGGTGATCGGCGCGGACGGGGCGGTCAGGCTCTGCCCGTCCCCGAACACCAGCCGGACCGGGCCGGGAGTGTAGAAGTCGCCGTCCAACTCGACCCGGGCCTGATCGCCGGCGATCACCGCTGTGGTCGGGGTCTTGGCCGCGATCGTGCAGCTGACCAGGGCCTGCGCATGCGGGTGCTCCTCGTAGCCGGAGAAGATCGCCGAGATCTGGCGATCCACTCCGGCGGAGGTCAGCTCGCCGGCGGAGTGGATCTTGCTCGGGGTGCCCAGGACGAACGAGGCGAATGAGATCGGGTAGATGCCCAGGTCGAGCAGGCCGCCGCCGGCCAGGGACGGATCGACCAGCCGCTGGACGTGGGTGAGCGCCTGTCCGTGATCGGCCACCAGCAGCTCCAGCTCGCCGAGCACCCCGTCCTCCAGCAGCTGGCGGACGATGTCGATCCGCGGCAGGAACCGGGTCCACATGGCCTCCATGAGACCGACGCCATGGCGGCGGGCGGCGTCCACCACGGTGCGGGCTTCGTGCGCGTTGCGGGTGAACGCCTTCTCGACCAGGACGTGCTTGCCGGCCTGGATCGCCAGCAGTGACTGGGCGGCGTGCTCACTGTGCGGGCTGGCCACGTAGATGGCGTCCACCTGCGGATCGGCGACCAACTCTTCATAGCTGCCGTAGGCGCGGGCGATGCCGTAGCGATCGGCGAAGTCGCGGGCCCGTTCGAGGCTCCGCGAACCCACCGCGACCAGCTGCTGGCTGGTGTGCGTGCGGACCGCGGTGGCGAATGCACTGGCGATCCAGCCCGGGGCGAGAATGCCCCAGCGCAGGGCCGGCGCGGCGGCCGGGTCCGGAACTCGGGAGAGCGGCAGAGTCTGTGGGAGAGCCATGTCTCAAAGCTATCCGTTGGCGGCCCCGTGTGGCCTAGAGTCGACCCAGGTCGTGGACGAGCGGAGGGTCGATGGCGACCAGGGTGGTGCAGTGGCGCGAGGCCGTGGACCCGGCCGATCTTCGCGAGTACGACGCCTTCGGGCCGTGGATCTATCCGGTGCGTTCGGCCGCTGAGCTGCCGCGGCGCTTTCGCCGCTACTGGGCCGACCTGGCCTACGCCGAACTCCTGCTGAAGATTCCGCGGGACCGGGATCGCAGCCAGATCCAGCCGGGCGACGATCTGTATCACAGCGTGCTGGCCGTCTTCCCGGAGCGACTGCAGGTGCTGCGGGCAGAGGTGCCCGACGCTGGTGAGGTGGAGCGCCTCGACGTCCGCTTCACCGAGGTGGTTGGTGTGGTCACCACCGCCAACCTGCTCCAAGGGCAGTGGACGCTGCTACTGCGCAACGGACGGCGGCTGGACGTTCCGCATCCGGCGACCGGCGGGGACGTGATGGAACAGGTGTCCGACCTGATCCGGCCCCGGATCAGTGGCCCGGAGCGCCGGTTGCCGACCACCGGGCAGTTGCAGCCACGGGATCATCTGTTCGGCGTGCACCTGGCCGCGCTGGCCGACAGGTTCGGCTCCGCGCTGGCCCTGCACGTCGATCCGCGCAAAGCGCCTTGTCGCGGCGGCTTCGGCTGGCCGAAGGTGAGCACGGGGACGATGATCGTGTTCACCCCCACCGAGCTGGTGATCGTGAATCGCGGCGAGGCCGCCCGTCCGGTGTTCATGCCGAACTACGAGGTCGGCACCGTCGAACTCCCTTATAGCCGACTGGAGTCGTTCGCGGTGCGTCCGCCCGCGCGCTGGTCGAGCTTCCACCAGCTGGTGCTGCGCTCGGGAATGCAGGACTACGTCCAGCTCTGCCTGAACCCGCCGGACGCCGTGGCCGCCCAGCTTCGCCTGCTGGAGTTCCTCGAGGACATCTAGCCCTCGAGTTTCCGTTGGCCGAGTCCGTCGACGCCTCAGGCCAGGGTCGCGACCAGGATCGCCTTGATCGAGTGCATCCGGTTCTCGGCCTGGTCGAAGACGATCGACGCCTCGGACTCGAACACCTCGTCGGTGACCTCGAGCTCGGGCAGCCCGAACCGGGAGAACACCTGCTCGCCCACCGAGGTCTCTCGGTTGTGATAGGCGGGAAGGCAGTGCATGAACTTCACCTCGTCCACCCCGGTGCGCTCCATCAGCGAGGTGTTCACCTGGTAGTCCTTCAGCAGCAGGATCCGCTCGGTCCACACGCTCTCCGGCTCGCCCATCGACACCCAGATGTCGGTGTGCAGGAAGTCGCAGCCCTTCACGCCGTCCAGGTCCTCGGTGAGAGTGATCCGGGCGCCGGTCTCGATCGCCAGATCGCGCGCTGCGTCCACCACCTCGGTCGGCGGCAGCAGCTTGGCCGGGGCCACCATCCGCACGTCCATGCCGAGCAGGGCGCCGCCGATCAGCAGCGAGCAGCCGACGTTGAATCGGGCGTCGCCGACATAGGCGAAGGCGATGTCGTGATCGTCCTTGCCGGACGCCTCACGCATGGTGAACATGTCGCACAGGCTTTGGGTGGGGTGCCACTCGTCGGTCAGGCCGTTCCAGACCGGCACCGAGGAGTACTTGGCGATGGTCTCGACCGTGGACTGCTTGGCGCCGCGGTACTCGATGCCGTCGAACAGCCGGGAGAGCACCCGCGCGGTGTCGGCCGGTGACTCCTTGTGGCCGAGCTGGGACGAGTTGCCGTCCATCTGGGTCACGTGCGCGCCTTGCTGATGGGCGGCCACCTCGAAAGCCGAGCGAGTGCGGGTGGAGGTCTTCTCGAAGATCAGCGCCAGGTTCGCCCCGGTCAGCTGCGGACGCTCGGTGCCGGAGTTTCGCTGGGACTTCAGGTCCGCGGTCAGATCGAGCAGCTGTCGCCACTCGGCCGGGCTGAAGTCGAGTTCCCGCAGGAAGTGCCGTCCACGCAGATTCGTCACGATGAGTACCTTTTCGAGGGTCTGAATAGCGCAACTCTGCCAGACTCACGCTCACCGGACGTCGCTGATCATTGCGCTGGAGCCAGCTGTTGGTGGAGAGTCTCGCCGCTGCGGCGCCGTCCGTGACAGCATGGGGCCATGCTTGCTCGTCTCCTCGCCAGCGCGGCCGCCCTCGCCGTAGCCACTTGGTGGCTGCCTGGAATCAGCATTCAGGGCCATCAGGACACCGCAGGTCAGGTGATCACCATGCTCGTGGTGGCCTTCCTGTTCGGTGTGGTTAATGCCGTCGTGAAGCCGCTGTTCAAGTTCGCTTCTGCCCCGTTGATCCTCCTTTCGCTCGGCATCTTCCTGTTGGTGATCAATGCCTGCCTGCTGATGCTGGTCTCCTGGGTTTCCGGGCAGGTGGGCGTCCCCTGGCATGTGGACGACTGGGGGAGCGCTTTCTGGGGCGCCCTGATCGTCTCGGTGGTCAGTTTCATCGTCAACGCGTTCTTCAAGCGGGGCGAGGAGCACCGGTGAGTCAACCGGTGATCTGTTTCGTCTGCTGGGGCAATATCTGCCGCTCACCGATGGCTCAGGTGGTCGCCGAGGCCCGGGCCGCCTACGAGCAGCTGCGCGGCGTGCAGTTCACCAGCGCGGGAGTCAGCTCCGAGGAGCAGGGCAATCCCATGGACCCGCGGGCAATCGCGGTGCTGCGGGCGAACGGCTACTCGCCGGGGATGCACTCCGCTCACCAGATCACCCCGGACGAGATTCGCAGCGCGGCGATGCTGATCGGCATGGAGCCGCTGCACCTGTCCCGGATCCGCCAGGTCGTCTCGGATGCGACCAACCTCTATCTGATGTCGGACTTCATCCCGGCCGCCGAGCCCGGTTCGAGCATCGAAGATCCGTGGTACGGCGACGACTCGGACTTCAAGGTGACCCTTGAGCAGATCCAGTCGGCCATGCCTGAGGTGATTCGGCGCGCTCGCGAGCTGGCCTCGGGACGGGCGTAGCATGGCGTCCATGACCAGCCAGCGATTTTGCTGCCCCCGGCCGGGCGTCGGCCGCGGGGGCTGCTGCGTGCGCAGGTCCTAGCGAGTCGTCCTGATCGCCTGGCCGGGGGTGTGAACCGCCCGTCCAGACGATCCGAGAGACTCCCATGACTACCTATCTGACCCCTGACCAACTTGTGCAGGCGTTGACCCTGCGCGATCTGAGCAACCCCGAGAGCGGTCCTCACGCTCTGCAACTCCTGCTGGACGAACTGCTGACCGCCGTCACCGGACGGCTCGGCTGCAGCCTGCGGCTGGTCCGCAACCCGCCGGTGGTGTCGGTGGGCGACAACTACGACCGGCTCGGCTACCGGCTCGACGACGTCACCCGGCAGCAGCGCTACACCCGCTACCTGAGCCCGACCACCATGCTGCGCAGCCACACCAGCGCCGAGCTACCCAAGGCGCTCGAGGCCTACTCCGGCTGCGGCGACCAGGTGGACGAACTGATTGCCGTGCCCGGCCTGGTCTACCGGCGCGACGTGGTGGACCGGCATCACGTCGGCGAGCCGCACCAGCTGGACCTGTGGCGGGTCTGGTCGCACCCCGGGGCCGACGACGCCCAGCTCGAGGAACTGATCGAGGTGGTGGTGCAGGCGGTGCTGCCCGGGGTGAGCTGGCGGACGACGTCGGTCGAGCACCCCTACACCCGAGCCGGCCGGCAGGTGGACGTCCGGCATCAGGGGCAGTGGCTGGAGCTGGCCGAGTGTGGCCTGATTCACCCGGACGTGCTGGCCCGCAGCGGGCTGGACCCGTCCGACTGGTCGGGGTTGGCCCTGGGGATGGGCCTGGATCGGGCGCTGATGCTGCGCAAGGGCATTCCGGACATCCGCTATCTGCGCTCGTCACAGCCGCGAATCAAGGAGCAATTGCTCGACCTGGACCCGTGGCGAGAGGTGTCGCTGCTGCCGCCGATCCGCCGAGACCTTTCAGTAGTGGTGGACGCCGACCGCTCCGACGAGCTGCTCGGTGACCAGATCCGGCTGGCGCTGCGGGATCGGCTGGACGATATCGAGTCGGTCGAGGTGCTGGCTCGGACGCCCTATGCCGAACTGCCCACGGCGGCGCGGGAGCGGCTGGGGCTGGCTACCAATCAGGTGAATGCGCTGGTGCGGGTGACGTTGCGTCCGCTGGGCTGGACGATGACCGACCAGGAGGCCAATGACCTGCGCAACCGGGTGTACCTGGCGATCCACCAGGGGCCCTACCGGGAGTTGGCCTAGCGCTGGTCGGCTTTGGGTGCGGCCTGTTCTGCCTTGGACACACCCCGGTCCCGCCGGGTGATCAACACCAGGGCGGTGCCGCCGAGGATGCAGGCCGCGCTCAGCAGGAGGTGCAGTCGGCGGGTGTCCGAGCATCCGGAGGCCGCCTGCACGCTGGCTTCGAAGAGCTCCTGGACGACGCCGACGGCGATGCCGCAGAAGGCGCCGTTGACTTCGACCGCGGAGACCAGCAGCCACATGCCGGCACCGCCGAGCACCAAGGCCAGCAGCCCGCCGAGTCGGCGGAGTTCCGAGGAGGGGCGCCGCATTTCGTCCAGCAGGACCAGCCCGATCGTGCCCACCACAATTGCGGCGGCGAGCGCGATGGTCGCGGTGATCAGGACCACCAGAACTCCTGTTCCAGCTGGATGGCTCGGCGGATGGCGAGGTACCGGACGCTGAGCGTCCAACACGCCCGAATCGTAGCGCCGGGTCCCCCATGCGGGTGACGCCACACGCGCTGTTTCAGGCATTGTTCACCAACCTGCTCTCCGCGAGGAGAGGTGGGCGTCTCCGGGCTTGATGGAGGCCCTCCTGGGGTCGAAATCGCGCCTCCTTCTCCGCGTTCGCTACCGAGTGCAACGTTTGCTGCCGATCTTTCGGTAGCGAGAGTTGCGTTCGGTAGCGGGAACCGGCTGAGTGGATCGGCGTGGGTCCGGGGGCGAGGGCGGACTGGACGGACTGGGTGGGCACTGTCTGGCGTAGATCGGCTGGGGTCCGACGCGATGCGATCTGCAGGCTCGATGCCCTGCGGGGTCGCGGGATGCTCTCCTCCGGTGATCGATCCGGCAAATCGCGTCAGGGGCAGGTGGGTGACTCTGTTGGCCACCGACTCGTCCACGGTGGCGATGTCTCGACTATGTCCCCGTCCCTCAGCGGCTAGCGATCGCCTCCTTCGCCGCGTTCGCTCCTCACCTCCTTCTCCGCGTTAGCTACCGAGTGCAACGTTTGCTGCCGATCTTTCGGTAGCGAGAGTTGCGTTCGGTAGCGGGAACCGGGTGAGTCAGGCCCAGCGGGCCCGGATGGAGCCTTCGATGACCTGCTGGCAGAGCTCGACGGTCTCGGGGAGCAGATCGACGCCGAGCTGGCGGGCCTGGCGGGTGACTTGGGTGACCAGGCGGTTCACCTCGCTGGTGGCTCCGGCCAGATGTTCGGTGCGGATTCGGGCGGCCATCAGCAGTTCGTCGGCCGGGGCGACGCTCAGCGCTCGGGCCGCGGCCCAGCGGGCCTGGTCGAAGTCGCGCCGGGCCAGGGCGCGTTCGGTGAGGACGAGGGCGGTGTCGCGCAGGGCGCTGGCGATGTCGGTGCGCAGTTCCTCGGCCCAGTGCCACTGACCGGGAGCGGCGTCGGCCAGCGGGGCCCCACGGACGAGTTCGAGCGCGGCGACCAGGGACGTGTCGGGCAACCGGTCCAGCCCTGCGGCCAGCAGGGTCTGCAGCTGATGCCAGTCGGAGCTGACACCTGGGTGCAGCTCGATGCGTCCGACGTACGCCTCGGGCAGGTAGGCCTGGCCCTCGGGCGAGGTGCCGAGCCAGCTGCGGAGTCGGCTCAGGTTGGAGCGGCGGGTGCCTTCGGCGATGCCCAGACCGGCCGCCATCTGGGTGGCGGTGCTGCGCGGATGCTCGAGGATCCAGGCGCACAGCTCGATCAGCTGTTGGCGGGCCCGGGTGGGCTGTTCGCCCCGCGCGCCGACCAGGTCGGTCGGTCCGATCAGCAGCAGGCGCGGCTCGGAGTCGGTGATCACTCGGACGATGTCCACGGGTTCCTCAGCTCTCTTCGGGAGCGGATGGACGTTGGCCGCCCCGGCCCACCAGGCCGGTTCGGTGGCGGGGGAGTCGGCGCCGGCCAGCAGTCCGGCCAGATCCTTGGCAAGCGAGGACGGCACCGTGTGCGGAGTCAGGCCGGCGGCCAACCCGTCCAGTCGGCCGGACAGGGCGTCCCGGTTTCGGTGGACCTGCCAGTTGGCGGAGACACCGGAACCGGTCGGCAGGAGCGCCACCACCCCGCACGGGTCGCCGTCGAGCGCATGCTCGAGGCGGGCCAACTCGAGCGGACTCAGCTCCTCACCGAGGACGAGCACCAGCGGGGCGACGGCATCGGCGCGGTCCGGATCCGCCCGCAGCTCGGAGAGACCGGTACCTGACAAGGCCTTCCGGCGCTCAGCCGCGAGACTGACGGCGTCACTGATCGCGCTGCGCAGGTCCGGTGCACGTCGGACGCGCTCGCCGCCCGACAGCGCCAGCAACTCGCTGCCGGTTCCGGCGGCGACCACCTGCGCCTCCGCACTCCATGGCGCACAGGCCAGCTCGATCCCCATGGCCAACAGTGCCGAGCCGGCCAGTTCTGCATCGTCGGCCGCGACGCCGAGCACTCGGGACTGCTCGGCGTTGACCAGGATCGTCCGTCCGTCGGCAGCGGTGCCCACGCTGACCACGCAGGGGTAGGGGCAGGGATGTTCGGACGGGCCGAGCTCGATGGCCTTCGCCACCCCGATCTGCCAGCAGTCCGGATCACCGACGAAACCCTCGGGCGGAGCGCCGGCGGGCTGGGTCCATTCGAAGGCCAGCGCGCGGTCGTCCAACTCGATCCGGGACAGCGGCGGCAGCGGACGCCCGGCCGCCGCGAGCCGCTCGCCGAGGTGACGCAGTGCCCGATCGAGCGCGACGATCCGGTCCGGACGCTGCACCGTCCCCAGCGCCACCCGCAACCGGGCGGCTGCCGGATCGGCGTCGATCAGCCGCCGACCGCGCGGACGTTCCCGCAGCCGCAGGGCCCGCCGAGTCTCGACCGCGCCGATGATCACCGCTGCCGCCAGGGTCCCGACCGGACCGATCAGTCCGATCGGCGACGGGCTCACCGCCGACTCGGCCTCGACCGGCGCCTCGGCGACCGGCCCCGGAGCGGGGGTGCCGGTCGGCTGCTCGGGTGCGACCGGGGGCGGGGCTTCGTGCCGAGCAGTGGGGGGATCCAGCCTGCTGGGGGCGACCGGGCCAGCGGGGCCGCGTCGACCATCCTGATCGGGGGCCTCCTGTGCGGGCGGCGTGGCCTTCGCGCCAGGGATCCTCAGGCGCCAACCGACCTCAATGTGATCGGGGTCGCTGATCAGGCCCCGGTTCGCTGCGGCGATCTTCGGCCATCGGGACGCCGCGCCCAGGTGCTCGAGGGCAAGTTCGGAGAGGGTGTCACCGCGCTCGACCACGATCGACGTGTCGCGACGTGGTGCAGCGTTCCGCGGGTCTGGAGTTGCGGCGGCGTGCGAGTCGACGGTCAGGCCGGACGGCATGGCGAGCCGGGTTCCGGCTCGGAGCTCCTGAACCGGATCCGCCAGCAGCGACGGGTTGGCCGCGGCGAGTTCGCGCCAGTGCCGTCCATCGCCGAGAAGGGTCTCGCTGACCGACCACAGGTCGTCCCCGGGCTGCACCTGATAGCTGCTGGCGTCCGCCTCGGGGAGGCTCTCCTGCGCCTCGGCCGGCGAGGCCGGCAGTGGAGCCAGCGGCTGCGCGAGGCTTGGCTCGGTCGCACGCGGAGTGCTGGCGGTGGTGGCTAGGGCCAGGACCGCCAGCAGCAGTCCGGCGCTGAGCTGCTGGACGACCACCAGCCCGGGCAGCCGGACGAAGGGACGCCCGACCAGCAGCCGGACCGCCTCCACGACGGTGGCCAGGCCAAATGCGGCCCAGGCCAGCCAGCCGATGGCGGTGATCAGTCCGAACAGCAACGAACCGTCGTCGGGGCCGAGCAGCTCGGCGGCGGAGAGCTGCGGGTACCAACCCCAGTTGAGGAGGGCGAATGGGGCGCCGATCAGCAGCAGAGCCAGAGTCAGGGCCGATCCCAGCCCGCGGAGCCAACGCATCACTTTCTCCCTCGATAGCGATCGACCACGGCACTGCCCTCGGCGCTGACCAGGAGTTCGCCGGGCCAGCCGGGCACCAAGATGTCGGCCAGCGGGACGGTGCAGTCCACGGCCGCGTGGACGGTGCCCGGCGTCCCGGCCGGCCTGCTCAAGGCGTCGGCATCGAGCCGAACACCGAGCTGGACGCAGCGCAGTCCGCTCACATCGGCCTGCACGGAGACCAAGCGTCGGGCCGCGGCGTCGGCGGCATCGGCATGCCGCTCGAAGGACGCGGCTCGGGCGGCCGCTCCGGCCATGGACTCGACGCTGTTGCGGGCCAGCCAGACCCGTCCGCCGCCCACCAGGAGACTGAACAGCAGCACCAGGACCGGCACCAGCAAGGTGAACTCGATCGAGGCGGATCCGCGCTGGCGGCCAGTCATCGGGCCACCTCGGCCGGAAGGACGGCGCGCTCCCGGATCTGAGTGAGCCCGAAGTCCAGGAAAGACAGCGGACGGCCGGTCACCGTGACCACCAGCAGATCCCGATCGACGGCGATGTCGATGCCGACCTCGGTCAGTCCTCCGGTCGTGGCCACCCGCCGGCCGGCCTCCTCGGCGGCTGCCGGATCGTCCCCGGGGGCACGCAGATCCGCGATGGTGGCGGCTGCCGCTGCGGCGACGGCACGTCCGTGCAGCCAGATGCCGGTCTGGACCAGGCCGAGGATCAGCATCAGCAGTGCGGGCATCAGGATCGCCCACTGGACGGACTCAGCCACGCCGCGCTGGTTCATGGCTGCGGCAGGTGCTGGTTCACATAGGTGGTGACGAAGGCGCCGATGCTCAGCGCCACCACGGCGGCGATGCCGACGTAAATCGCCGTCTCGGTCGACTGGGACAGGCCGCGCTCATCGTGGCGCAGAGCGACGAGTCGTCCGATCAGCTCGTGGACGGTCTTCATGGGGACTCCTTTCGGTGGCGGGTCAGCCGGCCAGCAGCCGGAGGATCGGGGGCAGCAGGAAGAACAGGGCGAAGACCATCGACGGGATCACCATGAAGAAGGTCATCCGCTCCGACAGCGACGAGGCGGCGATCTTCGCCGCGGTCAGGTGGGCGTCCCGGAGCTCCCGGACGCGCGCCCGCAGCGAGTCGGCCAAGGAGGCGCCGGAGTCCTCCAGGGCGAGCACGTCGGCCAGGTCGCCCAGTGCGGGCAGCTGGAGTTCATCGGCCAGCTGATGTAGGTCGGAGTAGGGCTGACGCTGTTCGAGCCGAGCCCGCTCGAGGGCGTCCCGGATCGCCACGAAGACCGCTGCGTCGCTGACCAGTGCGGCCGAGCGCAGCGCTTGGCCGCTCGACCGGTTGGCCAACCGCTCGAGAGTCACCAGGTCGAAGAAGGTCAGCAGGGCTTCGGTGTTGTCGGCGGCGCTGGCGGCTTCGCGGCCACGAAGCAGCAGGTCGGGGAGGAAGAAGCCGGCCAGGCCGAGTGCCGCGGTGGCCGCGGCCGGCCACCCGATCGCGGTCGTCCCGGCCCCGACGAGCAGGTTCACCAGCCAGGGCAGGGCCAGCCCGACCATGGCGCCCAGGGCCTTGCCGGCGTAGTGGCGGTCGACCGATCGTCCGATCAGGCGCAGTCGGCGGCTGGTCGCTTCGGTGACCGGACGTCCGACCCGGATCCGAACCCAGGACCCGAGTCGGTCGATCCCCGTGCCGGAGGCCTGCTCCGGCGGGGTCAGCTGCCCGTCGAGCAGGTCCAGGGCATCGGCGAGCCGGGGACGGAACGGCAGCGCGACGGCTCCGATCAGCAGCCACAGGCCCAGTCCGATCAGTCCTCCGGTCAGCCCGGCAGCGATAGTGAGGTTCATGCCGCCCTCCGCAGAATGCGCTGGCGGGGACGGGGCAGCGCCATTCGGCGCAGGAACAGCAGCGAGCCGAGGTACGCCACCACCAAGCCGGTCAGCAGGGCCTGCCCGGGCAGGCTGGCGAACGGTGCGAAGAAGGAACCACCGAAGACCAAGGCCAATCCCAGTGCCGCCACTGTGAAGATCGTCACTTGGCGCACCACG
Organism: Propionicimonas paludicola; assembly: GCF_002563675.1. Taxonomy (NCBI): domain Bacteria; kingdom Bacillati; phylum Actinomycetota; class Actinomycetes; order Propionibacteriales; family Nocardioidaceae; genus Propionicimonas; species Propionicimonas paludicola. The sequence continues at coordinate 3,107,633 of NZ_PDJC01000001.1, forward strand.
ATCCGCGGTTTGGCGCGTTCGGTCTCGATCTCGCGCAGCGCCCGCAGCCGATCCTGGATGGTGTCGGCCAGGGCATTGAGGGTCGCCGTGGCGCCGGTGCCGCCGCGCTCTGCGGCCAGCATCAAAGCCGCCAGAACTGCATCGGCGTCCGCGCTGTTCAGGACGTCGGCCATGGCCGTCAGCGCTTGCTCGATCGTCCAGCGGTCATCGAGCCGGGCCACCAGCAGCCGCAGTTCCGGGCCGAGCGGGTCGGGTGCCTTGCGCGCCGACACCCGGATGGCGTCAGTGATCGACCGCCCGGTGGGGAGCAGCGCGGCCAGGTTGCGCACCCAGCGGTCGAGCGCCTCAAGCAGTTCGGCGTCGCGGTTCACCGGCGTGGACAACAGCACCGGCAGTCCGAACACAGCCGCCGGGACGATCACGATCAGCATCGGCAAGCCCGTCCAGGTGGCAGCCGCGAACCCGCCGGCTACGGCCAAGCCGAGCTGGGCAACTCGTCGCTTGCCAGCCGGAGTCTGCCAGGCCGCGGTCAGCCGCGAGGCGCGCGGACGAGCCTCCTCGGCCGGAGCGAACCGGAACCCGGCGACGATCAACAGGACGCCGCCGCCGATCAGGAGCCCGCAGAGCGCGGCCAGCGCGGTACTCATCGGGACCGCCAGGCATCGGCGAAGGGGGCGAGCTCGGCGAGCAGTTGCGCGCCCGGGGTGAACCGGGCGCCGTCGTCGGTGGTGTAGACGACTTCGGTGACCGGACGCCCAGCCTCGACGCCACCGGTGAGTTGCCGGATCTCGGCGACGCTGCGGGTGCGCGTCCCGCCTCGCCAGGTGTCGTCGACCAAGCGGACGTGGATCAGCAGGCTGATGTGATGAGCGATCTGCCGGTAGGCCTCGTCGATCGAAAGCACCCCACCCTGGGCCACCCGGGCTGCCAGCCGGTCGATGGTGGACGCCGCTGAATGCGAGTGAGTTGTGGACAGCGTGCCGGCCCCGGCCGTCATGGCCTCGAACATGGCAGCGGCCTCACCGCCACGGACCTCGCCGACGATCAGCCGGGAGAGGTTCTGGCGCAGTGCTTCCGGGATCAGGTCGGCCACGGTGAACTCGCCCAGCCGGCGTCCGTCGGTGATCTCACCCATGCCGACCCGGGCTTGCAGGGCGAGCATGTTGCGCCGGTTCGGCTGCAGATGGGTGAGCAGCTCGTAGTCGGTCTCCAGCGTCCCGAAGCGCTCGTTGTCGGGGATGGCCGCGATCAACGCCCGGAGCAGGGTCGTCTTTCCCGCCCCTTGGTCCCCGGAGATCACCATCGACTTACGAGCCAGCACCGCCGCGTGCAGGAGCCGGGCGACCTCCTCGGGCATCATCCCGGTGGCGGCCAGCCGGTCCAAGGTGATCTCGGTGAGTGTGTGCTGCCGGATCGTGATCGAGGGCCGATAGCTCAGCCCGAAGCCGATCGCGTGCAGCCGGAACCGGTCGCCCAAGGCCAGGGTCATCATCGGGTGGGCATCGTCGAAGGGACGGGCCGGGCTGACTGTCTCGCCCAAGAAGCGAATGGCCTCGACAAGTTCGGCATCGCTGTCGGCCACGGGCGGACGGGTCTCGCGGTGCCCGTCCCCGAACTGGACGACCACCGAGTCGCAGCCGTGGATCTCGATGTTCTCGGCGTCGGGGATCTCGAACAGCGGCTGCAGTCGTCCGTAGCCGAAGATCGCACTCTCCAGGGCCTGTGCGTAGGCGTACTCGGTCTCGACCGGCCACAGTGCCGCACCGGTTTCGGCTAGGCCGTCGGTGTGCTGGCGAACCACCGAACGGATGATCGAGCGACCCAGCAGCCGACGATCCACTTCATTTAGCGGGCCAGCGGTCTCAGCGATCGCGGCACTGATCAGTTCGGACGCTTTGCGGCGCAACGCCACCACCAACTGCCAGTCCACCCCGGACGGGTCGCGCTCGGCGGCCACCAGTTCGTCGGCGCGGAAGGACGTCCGTAGCTCGGGTTCGGTGCCCATCAGATCCACCTCGGCCAGCCGCTTCACGAGGGCACCCCGATCAGCCGCCGATGGCCTTCGGTCCGCTCGGCCAGGGTGGCCGACAGACCCCGGACGTCGGTGAGGAAGGCCCCCGAAGCCAGCCGGCGTGGCGGTGGCTCACCGGCCGCGAAGACCTCGGCCTCGGCCGGACGCCAGGCGATCTTGGCCCATACGCTCACCCCGAACCGAGCCGCGATCTCGCCCGATCCGTAGGGCCGCCCGGGCCCGACCACGATCAGCCCCACCCGCTCCGGATCGGTGGCTTCGACCACCTCGGGCAGATAGAGCCGCAACGCCGCTAAGTCGACAAGTCGACTCCCGGTGACCACCAGCACCCCGGCGGCCACCTTCACCAGGGCTGGCGGCAGCCCGGCGGCGCCGATCCGTCCGCAGTCGACCACCACCAGCCCCGACTCACTGGCCAGCGCCGCAGCCAAGTCCGGCCAGGCCGCACCGAACAGCCCGGCCATCCCGGGGCTGGAGAAGCCGGGCAGGAAGTCGTGGCCGGGCTCGCCCAGGCTGACCGTCATGGCGGCCAGCTCACTCTCCAGCGGACGCCGCTCGCGATGCGCCTGGAGCAGTCCGCCCAGCCCTCGTCCGCCCGGGTCGATGCCTTGCAGATAGCCGGCCAGCACCGACTGATCGGGCTCGGGGTTGGCGTCCACCAGCAGCGCCGGTCCGATCGAGTTGGTGGCCAGCGCAACCGCCAGGGTGGTCACCCCAGGGGAGTGCCCGGCGCTGGCCAGCAGGAAGACGCTCATTGACCGGTCTCCGCAACTCGCAGAAGGGAGAGCTGATCGGCGGCGGCCAGCTTGGCCACCCGCTCGGCCTCGGCCTGGCCGACCGTGACGTCGAGCAGAGCGGCTCCGTCGGGGAGCTGCTTGGCTGCGGTGGCGATTTGGGCGGTCACCGACGGCCCGTCCGGGCCTTGGCCGGCCTCACGCGTGACCGGAACCAGTAGAACCGCGGTCCCCGGTGGCAGTGGCATCGACGGCAATCGGCCGGCGGGCAGGCGCAAACCCATCAGCACCTGCCCGCCTCCGACCAGCGGCTCCCCAAAGCCTTCCGGATGCAGCAGAGTTCCAGCGGCCAGGTCCGTACGCGCAGTGCGTCCGATCACCTCGGCCAGCCGTTCGGCGGCAACCGTCGCCACTCCCGGGGCCGGAGCCGCCGAGGTGACGCCCAGGTCGGTCGCGGTGATCACCTGGTCGCGGTACACCGTACGCTTCACGATCACGACGGCCTCGGTTTGCGAGAGGTTTCCCCATAGCAGGGCCGCTCCGAGGGTGCCCAGGCAGACCGCGAGGACGCCGGCCGCGATCCAGCGCACGTTGCGTCGTGGACGCTGCGCAGCCCCCGCTGATCCGGCCATGGCCGTCCCCCTCTCGCCGCGGCGGACGGACCGGGGTGGTGGCCAGTGCACCAGCGGCGATTCGGTGATCGTAGGCGAAGTGCTCGCCGAGCGGCAGAGCAAGTTCCCGAGGTGTGGATAACTCAACGACCTCTGCGACTAGGGGTTTTGTGCGCAACCCCTAGTCGCAGCCGCTCATCGTCGTACGAAGTCGTACGTTCTGGGCCTGGTCAGGCCCGGTCGGCGCGCGCTCGTCCGCTGCTGCCGAGGGGGAAAGCAGCGGCGGCCGCCGGAAACCGACGACCGCCGCAGCGAGTCAAGAGAGCAGAAGGTGCACCGCTTCTGAGATCAGGCCTTCGGGGCGAAGGTGTGTGACCACAGCTTCGAGCTGTCCGAGTTCAGGTAGACGAACCGCACCTTCGGATCGACAACGCCGACCTTGTTCATGGCCGGGTAGACGTTCTTGTCGAGGACCGACTCCAGGGTCGACACCATGCCGTCGAAGTACTTCTTGGCGACCTTGCGATCCAGCTTCTTGGCGAAGGTGTAGGTGAAGATGATCGTCCCCGGAGCCTCGCTGGTGATCACGACCTTCTTGTAGGTGCCCTTGCTCTGCTCGAGGACCTTGTCGGTCTGGGCCTTCTCGGCCTGGACGTACATCTCCAGCCGCTGCTCGGGAGTGAGGATGTTGCCATCGGTGGACGCGCTGGGCGTCGGTGCGGCGGAGGTCTGTGACGCGCTCGGCGATGGCGCTGCGCTGGTCGAGGATGCGCTGGTGGTGGGTGCGCTGGACGTGTTGGCGGGAGCCGCGGCCCCCGAACAACCACTCAGGACGGCCGGCACCAACAAGGCGATGAGTGCGGCAGTCAGACCCGTGCGGGCGGACTTCATGGGTTCTCCTAGGGAGAGTTGAGAGTATGTGGGCGCAAGATCCGGGAGCGAGGTGGTGTGGTCCGTCGGCAACCCGGGCGCGGCCGTCCACTCCGCGAGCCTTGCCGTACCGGAATCCTCTCCAAACCGTGACCCAGTAGCCAGTTATGACCGAGAATTGTCCGCTCGAAATGCCCAGTGACCAGGGGTGCTATGCACGTCCGGGGGCGCGGGACGTCGCCGCTCAGGACGGCGCGGTGATGTTGAACATCCACTCCATGCCGAAGCGATCCTTCACCTGCCCGTAGACGTCGTCCCAGACCTGGCGCTCGAGCTTCACCACGATCTCGCCGCCCTCGGCCAGCGCGGTGAACCAGCCCTCTTGAGTGGCCAGGTCGTCGCCCATCACGGCCAGGTAGATCCGGGTGGTGCCCCACTTGGCCTCGTCCCCGGGCATCGCGTCGGACGCGGCCAGTGAGATCTCCTCGGACGTCAGCTCGCCGTGCATGATCCCGTCCGCCGGCATGTCTGTGACGCCGAACTGGGCGAAGGTGTGGAGGATCAGCTCCCCGCCGAACACCGATTGGTAGAAGGTGAGGGCCTCGCGCGTGTTTCCGGGGAAGTTCAGGTATGGAACCAGCTTGGTCGTCATGTCGACTCCTTAGTCATCGGTCCTAACAACCTTCCCCGCCGGGCGTCGCATGGCAACCCCCCAGCGGTAATTCCCGCCAAGGCGTGGACGCACCCGGCGGTTGCTCAGCGGCGCCGGAGAGCCTGACCTCGACGCCGATGTGCGGTTCAGCCGGCCTTGCGGCGCTTGGCCAACTCGCTGTTGATCGCGCCGATCACCGAGCTGGCCACGATGGCAATGCCGATGTTCCACCACCAGCTACCGAACCCCAGGAGCGCGCCGACGACGGCCACCGGCCAGATCGCCGACACGATGACGGTCAGCGTCGACTCCAGCGCTGATGGCACGGACCGCCTGGCCGGAACCAGCACCTCACCGCTCACCGGCGTGAGCTCGGCAGGTCGCGGATCCGAGATCGAATCAGCCGACGACGAGTCCCAGGCGGGCTGGTGCCACTGCTGCTCGTCCGACGGAGTTTGGCTCACCGCTTCATGGTAAGCGGACTCGGGTGGCCGGGGAATTGTCCCGGTCACTGAATGTAGGTGGTGTGCCGAGCCCGGCGCATCCGCTTCAGGACGGCGCCGCTGACGATCGCCACCACCAAGGTCGTGACGAACATCGAACTCCAGTTGCCCGTGATCAGGGCGGCTACCAGGAAGACCGGCCACACCCAGGTACGGATCGCGGCCACCACGCGCTCGGCCTCCGACGGCGGTGCCACCTGGAACGGACGGATCCCGACCAGTTGGCCCTCCATGGCCGGGGGCTGGTTCTGCGCAGTGCCGAAGCTGGGCTGCTCCCATCGCGGGTCACCCCAGGTGTTGTTCTCGGGGCGGATCTGCGTGGGCTCTTGAGCGGACATGACTCAAGGCTAGATCCGCGGCAAAGCCCCGGGTATCCGGAGTTGCCACTGTCCGACCCTGAGCCGGGGTCAGGGATTCCGGCTCGGAGACAAGGGTGTCCGGCAGCGGATCAGCGGGTAGGCAGCGCCGTCCACCTCTGGCAAAGTAGACGCGGCCCGCGAAACGCCGGTGGACGACCATAGAACCGTCCCCAGCGATCGCGAGGACAAGGATGGACGGCAACGGAACCGTCCCCGTTGTGGAGGCAGACCAGGTGCGGGTGGTACAGAAGTTCGGCGGCTCCTCGGTGGCGGACGCCGAGAGCATCAAGCGGGTGGCCCGCCGGATCGTCGCGACCAAGAACGCCGGCAACGAGGTGGTCGTGGTCATCTCCGCCATGGGCGACACCACCGACGACCTGATGGATCTGGCTCAGCAGGTCTCGCCCAACCCGCGTCCGCGTGAGCTCGACATGCTACTCACCGCCGGTGAGCGGATGAGTGCGGCGCTGCTGGCCATGGCCATCAACGACCTGGGCGCCGAAGCCCGCTCGTTCACCGGCTCGCAGGCCGGCGTGATCACCACCGGCACCCACGGCGACGCCCGGATCATCGACATCACCCCGGGACGGATCGTCACGGCGCTGGCCGACGGGGACGTGGTGATCGTGGCCGGCTTCCAGGGCGTCTCCCAGACCACCAAGGACATCACCACGCTGGGCCGCGGCGCGTCCGACACCACGGCCGTGGCGCTGGCCGCCGCGCTGAAGGCCGACCACTGCGAGATCTACTCCGATGTGGACGGCGTCTTCACCGCCGACCCCCGGATCGTCCCGGGCGCCCAGCGGATTCCCGAGATCTGCTACGAGGACATGCTGGAGCTGGCCGCCAACGGCGCCAAGATCCTGCACCTGCGCTGTGTGGAGTACGCCCGCCGGGAGAACGTGGCGGTACACGTCCGCTCGTCCTTCTCGGACAAGCCGGGCACCTGGGTCAAGGACATCAACTATGAGGAACTGGGCATGGAACAGCCGCTGATCACCGGAATCGCCCACGATCGCAGTGAGGCGAAGATCACCATCGTCGGGGTGCCGGACCGGGTCGGTGAGGCGGCCGACATCTTCACGATCATCGCCGAGGCCGACATCAACATCGACATGATCGTCCAGAACGTCTCCCGCACCCAGGAGCAGGCCACCGACATCACCTTCACCCTGGCCCAGTCCGACGGCGCCAAGGCGATCGCGGCGCTCGAGGCCGTCCAGGAGCGGATCGGCTTCGACAAGGTCGTCTACAACGACCAGGTCGGCAAGGTCTCGGTGGTCGGGGTCGGGATGCGCTCGCACCCGGGCGTCACCGCCAAGTTCTTCCGGGCGCTGGCCGAGGCCGGGGTCAACATCGGGATGATCTCCACCTCCGAGATCCGGATCTCGGTCGTGGTCGACATCGATCAGGTGGACGTCGCCGTCCGGGCCGGCCACACCGCATTCGGGCTGGACTCGTCCGAGCAGGCCGTCGTCTACGCCGGCACCGGCCGCTGATCCTCCCGCGACCGCCGGGAGAGTAGTCGTCGCAGAGCGCACCTCTGGACGGCCGGAGCGATGCGCTGCTCGCAGCCGTCCAGAGCTCCGGGTCAGTGCTCCAGGAGCACGAGGCGGGTCGGCTTACCGCCGGTCTTGATCGTCTTGGCCACCTTGCGCAGGTCGGTGGTCAGGCTGATCACGCGACCCGACTGGGGCACCGAGACATACGCGCGGGTGTCGCCGATGGCCAGATCGGGCAGGATCGCGTACTCGGTGGTCTCGTCGATGGCCGTGGAGATCTTCTTCATCACCTTCCGCTCGCGGATCAGGGAGCCGGTCGAGGCATTGCGCAGCTGCAGGTAGCCCTGGTGGGTGAGCACGTACAGCTTGGTCCGATCAGCGGAGAAGTCGACCGCGACCGCGGTGCGTCGATGCTTGCCATTGGCCAGTTTCACCGAGGTGATGGTCGGCACCGCGGTGCTGGTGTCGATGCGGTGCAAGGCGGTGAGGGCACCCTCGTTGCTTCCCCAGACGATCGAGCCGGTGCCGCGGTGCAGGGCTCCGTCGCGGAAGCCGTCGGGGTAGCTGACAAAGGACTGCTCACCGACGCCCGGGACGGACGGGACCACCCGCAGTCCGTTGCCGCAGGCGAAGATCACCCGGCTGCTGTCGGAGGTCAGGACGCTGCCGTGCAGCGCCGGGCATGAGCCGGTGCCGCGGGAGAGGACGGTTCCCGTGCGGGCGTCGATCACCTGACTGGTGCCGATCACGTTGCCGACGTGCAGCAACTCGGTGCCGTCGGGCGCCGTGACCTGGGTGAAGCTGTAGTGGCCGGGCGTGCCCAGGCTCAGGGCGCCGGCGTTGATATCGCCCAGGCCGGAGACCTTGGTCGGGTCGATCAGCTGCAGCTTGCCGTTGGCTTCCAGGGCGATCCCGATCTTGCCGTCGATCTCGGGCAGTCGGCCGTCGTGCACCCCGCCGGAGGAGTTGGCGATCCAGGTTCGGGCGACGTAGGGACGTCCGGCCTTGCCGGTGGACTCGTCGTAGGCGGTGTCGATCATGGTGACGTGGTCGCGATCGGTGCTGCGACCGCGGAAGGCGAAGGCCAGCGTGCCGTCGGTGCTGGCGGCCAGGCTGATCGGGGCCTTCGGGGTGGAGATTCGCTCGCGCACCGCCTGGTCGTCGATCACGATGACGTTGCCGGAGGAGGAGTCGGTGACCAGGAGCCGATCGGCGACCGTCCAGACCTCAGGCACTCGAGGGACGCTCTCGTGGGCTTGGGCGGTGGTGGCCGGGGACAGTGCGGTGGCGAGCAGCAGGCTGCCCACCCCCGCGGCTAGGAAGAAGCTGTGGATTCGCATAGCAGAAGATTATGAGAATCATTCTCAACAAAGCAAGCCCGTCGAACCTGGTTCACCTCCGGCCACCTGGCGTCCGGCCTAGACTGAAGCCGTGATCTTCAAGCGCGTTGGTGAGGGCCGTCCCTACCCCGAACATGGGTATCTGCAGAAGCAATGGGCGGCGATCGCACCGCAGCAGGTGCAGCTCTCGGACCTGGTCACCACCAAACGGAACCTCGATCTGGAGTCCCTGCTCGAAGACGACTCGACGTTCTACGGAGACCTGTTCGCGCACGTCGTGGCGTACCAGGGCGACCTCTATCTCGAGGACGGTCTGCACCGGGCCTTGCGGGCCGCCCTGCAGCAGCGAACGACAGTGCACGCCCGGGTGTTGGTTCTCCAGTAATCTGGACGACGCCGCGTCGGCGGCCAGCGGAACACCACTGAGGCAGGAGCACAGGTGAGGAAGGTCCTTCGGGTCGTCAAGACGCCGATCACGCTCATCGCGCTGCTGGCGATCCTGGGTTACGGGGCCTGGTGGGGCTACAAGACCTACAGCGTCCCGCTGATCAAGGCGGCCGATACCTGCGTGATGACCGATGTCGGCAGCGCCCTGACTCCGGACAAGGTCACCGTCCGCACCTACAACGGCAGCGAAGTGCCCCGGCTGGCCAAGGATGCCCGTGGCTACCTGCTCTCGTGGCATTTCCGGGTGATCGACTACAACAACAGCGAACGCCGGGTGCCCGGCATCGTGGTGATCGGGAACTCGGTCAACGACCCCGAGGTGAAGCTCGTCCAGCAGTTCTTCCCGGGTTCGACCGCCGAGGCGGACGGACGGACCAGCCACGTCGTCGACGTGATTCTGGGCACCAAGTTCGAGCAGCTGAACAACCCGAAGGCGACCTATCCGGTGAAGGGTCCGATCTGTCTGCCGGCCCCGCGGGCGACCCCGACGGGCGAGGTGAGCGACCCCGCCACCGAGGAGCCGGTGCCGTCCGAGTCGGCCAGCGCCAGCCCGTCCGGCAAGCCCAGCAAGAAGTAGTCGCTTCGGCCCTTCCGGTCAACGCGTGGACGCCGCGGCTCAGCCGCCGGCCTGCCAGCGGGCCAGCCGGCCGCCGGAGGCGATGCTGCGCAGACGACGCTCCACGGTCGGACGGTCCTTGCCATTGGTGACCACCAGCAGATCGTCCCCGGTGCGGACGATCTGATCCGGCCCCGGCGCGAACGGCTCACCGTCGCGGATGATCAGCGAGACCACCGAGTTGCGCGGCAACCGCAGCTCGCGGATGGTCACCCCGTGCAGTCGGGAGCCCTGCGGGACGTGCACCTGCAACATGTCGGCCTTGATGGTGTCCAGCGGGGCGAACTCGAACTCCACATCGGTGGCGTCGTCGCCCTTGGAGACCTTCAGCACCCGCGCCAGCCACGGCAGGGTCGGCGCCTGGATCAGGGTGAACACCACCACGAAGGCGAAGACCAGGTCGAACAGGGTCTCCGCGCCCGGGGCGCCGGCGGCCAACGGGACCGTGGCCATGATGATCGGGACGGCACCGCGCAGCCCGGCCCACGAGATGAAGACCTGTTCTCGCCAGGGCACCTTGAACCAGACCAGACAGACGAACACCGACACCGGACGGGCGATCAGAGTCAGGAAGGCGCCGGCGGCCACCCCGATCAAGTCGATGCTCAGCGGCACCTTGAACGGGTCGGCCAGCACGCCCAGCATCACGAACAGCCCGATCTGGGCCACCCAGCCGATCCCTTCGGCGAAGGAACGGGTGGCGTGCCGGTGCGGTAGTTGGCCGTTGCCGAGCATGAGGGCGGTGACGTAGACCGCGGCGAAGCCGGAGACGTGGGCCATGCTGCCCAGTCCGTAGGAGAGCACCGCCCAGCCCATGGCGGCCAGCGGGTAGAGGCCCGCGGCCGGCAGCGCCACCGTCCGCAGCGCACGGACGCCCAGCCAGCCCATCGCCACACCGACGGCCAGACCGCCGACCAGTTCGACCAGGATCAGGCCGACCATCCAGACCGGTCCGCCTTCGGTGCCACCACCGAGCGTCCAACTGGTGGCGGTGGCCACCAGCAGCACGATCGGCGCGTCATTGAAGCCCGACTCGGCCTCCAGGGTGGCCCGCAGCTTCGAGGGCAGCGGCACCCGACGTAGCACCGAGAAGATGGCGGCCGCGTCGGTGGGTGAGGTGATCGCACCGAGCAGGATGGCACTGGTCGGGTCGAGCCCGAGCACGTAGTGGGCGAACAACGCCATCAGCCCGACCGAGACGCCGACGCCGAGGGTGGCGAGCAGGATGGCGCTCGGCAGCGCCGATTTGATCTCCGACCAGCGGGTGGTGAAACCGCCCTCGCCCAGGATCAGGACCAGTGCGGCGAAGCCCAGGGAGTGGGCCAGATCGGCGTCATCGAAGTTGAGTCCGAGCGCTCCGACGGTGACGCCCAGGCCCAGGAAGAGCAACAGGGACGGCAGTCCGAACCGGCTTCCCAGCCGGGCGGCGCCGATGGATGCGAGCAGCAGTGCAGAACCAAGTAACAAGACTTGATCCAGTTGCACACGGCTCCTTTCCAGGCGACAGGTTACCGGTCGAGGCTCATCGGCCGCCCGGGAGGCTTCGGATATGCGGACGGGCCGGCTCCGCAGCAGCTGCGGAACCGGCCCGTCGTTGGACTTACTCGAACAGCTCTCTGGCGCGTCCGGCCGCCACCACGGCGTCCAGGTCGCCACCGACCTGGGAGGTCACCGCAGCAGCCACCGCACCTTCGACCAGCGGGCCGTCACTGAACTTCACGTGCGCGGCCTCGTCCTCGTCCAGGAACTCCAGGACCGAGTCCACGGTCATGGTCGCCGAGCCGAGATCGGTGAGGATCGCCACATCGAGCCCGGCCTCCCGCAACTCGGTGATCGCGGCCGACACCTTGTCGAACGAGGTGCCGATCCGTCCGTCGTCGGTGCCGCCGGCCGCCCGCAACTGCACGTCACGGGCCATCTGCGAAGCGAGTTCGACGACTCCGTCCGCGAGCTGGGCGGAGTGCGAGACGATCACCAGACCGACGCTGCTCATGCCCCGGCTGCCTTCGCCGCCTCGTCGAGCAGGTAGGCCGTCGAGGTGGACCCGGGATCCTTGTGGCCGATCGACCGCTCGCCCAGGTAGGACGCCCGGCCCTTGGTGGCCTGCATCGGAATGGTCGCCTCGGCACCAGCCGCAGCAGCGTCCGCCGCCGCCCGAAGGACGGCTGCCGGCGTCGCCCCGGCCTGCTGGGCGGCCGTGGCCGCCTCCAGAGCCGGAGTCCAGGCGTCCACCATGGTCTTCTCGCCGGTGGTCGCCTTGCCCCGAGCCACGATCCCCTCCAGGGCGGCCGCGATCATGGCGACCACCTTCTCGGAATCCAGATCGCTGTCGGCGGCCTTGGCTGCCCGCATGAACGCGGTCCCGTACAACGGCCCGGCCGCACCGCCGACGGTGGACATCAGAGTCGATGCCACCATCTTCAGTACGCCCTGGACGTCCGGGATGCTGTCGTCGAGCTTGGCCACCACGGCTTTGAAGCCGCGCGACATGTTCTCGCCGTGATCGCCGTCCCCGATCTCCCGGTCAAGGTCGATCAGTTCCATCCGATGCTCTTCGAGTGTGGCTTGGGCGCCGCGAATCCACGCCAGCGCCCAAGCCAGGGAAAGGTTGTCCGTCACTCGGTAATCCTCACACGCCGCGGCGGAAGGCCGGGGTGAGAACCGGAGCGTCCCACAGGGCGGTCAGCTCGTCGTCGAGAGCCAGCACGGTCACCGAGCAGCCCTGCATCTCCAGGCTGGTGATGTAGTTGCCGACCAGGGAACGGGTGACCTTCAGGCCAGCGGCCTCGAGGCGGGCCCGAGCGTGGTTGTACACGATGTACAGCTCGGCCTCGGGGGTGCCACCCATGCCGTTGACGAACAGCAGCACCTCGGTGCCGGCAGCCGGCTTGAGGTCGGCCAGGATCGGGTCGACCAGCTGGTCGGTGATCGAGTCGGCCGGGGCCATCGGGATGCGGTGGCGTCCGGGCTCGCCGTGGATGCCGATACCGATCTCGATCTCGTCATCGCTCAGGTCGAAGGACGGCTTGCCGGCGTGCGGGACGGTGCAGGCGGAGAGCGCCACACCCATCGAGCGCACCTTCGAGTTCACCTTCTCGGCCACGGCCAGGACGGCGTCCAGGTCGTCGCCACGATCGGCGGCCGCACCGGCGATCTTCTCGACCAGGACGGTGCCGGCGACGCCGCGGCGTCCGGCGGTCCAGGTGGAGTCCTCGACGGCGACGTCGTCGTTGACCACGATGGTCTTGACGGTGATGCCCTCCATGTCGGCCATCTCGGCAGCGGTCTCGAAGTTGAGGACGTCGCCGGTGTAGTTCTTCACGATGTGCAGGACGCCCGCGCCACCGTCGACGGCCTTGGTGGCCTCGAAGATCGGGTCAGGGGTCGGGGAGGTGAAGACGGCGCCCGGAACGGCGGCGTCGAGCATGCCCTTGCCGACGTAACCCGCGTGCAGCGGCTCGTGGCCGGAGCCACCACCCGACACCAGGCCGACCTTGCCCTTGACCGGAGCATCGGCGCGAACGACGTAGTCAGGATCGAAATGCACGGTGACCAGATCGGCATGTGCTGCCTGGAAACCGGACAGGGTTTCGGCGACCACATTCGCGGGGTCGTTGATCAGTTTCTTCACAGGTGCTCTCCTTTGAGACGTTGCGGGTGGGCTGGCTCCACTCTGCCCGGTTCGGAGGGTGCCGAAAAGGAGTGTCGCCCGCACTTTCGTTCACCGGCGGTCGGCCCGACTGAACGACTGTTCGCTGAGCCTCAGTAATCGTGCGAATGGCCTTGTCGGACGGGTGCTCCCGGGCTCACGTCGGCAGGCGTCCGGCAGCGTCCGGATGTCTCCGAGATGAAGACGATGGCCCGGGTTGCGTCCATCCGGCCACACGCTCGCGACAAGGGCGGACGGCGTTGAGGCCGTCCCCCGGTGAGCCACCGACAAGGGCGGACGGTGAGAACCGTCCCCGGTCAGCGGGCGAAGGCCTCGAGACGGCGGACCACGAGCTCGGGCTCGATCAGGAGCTGTCGGGACGGTTCGCCGTTGGCGGCGGCCAGGGCCAGCTCGACGGCCAACCGGGCCGCCTCCTCGACCGGTTGGGCCACGCTGGACAGCCCCATGGCCCGGGCCACCGGGGTGTCGTCGAAGCCGACGATCGGCGCGTGGCCGTCGCGATGGCCGAACACCGACAAGGCGCCCATGGCCATGGCATCGCTGCCGCAGACCACGGCGGTCACTCCGCGTTCCTGCAGGGCGGACGCAGCCGCGGCACCGGCCTTGGGGGTGTCCCGCTCGGTCAGCTCCTGATCCCCGCCGACGCTCGGCACGCACTCGGCCAGCGCCTCCAGGCAGCCGGCCCGTCGATCCTCGCTGGCCCCGCCGACCCGCGGGCCGAGGTAACCGATCCGCCGATAACCGGCTGCGACCAGGTGTTCCACCGCGGCCCGGACGCCGACGCGTCCGTCCACGTCGACCCAGGAGTGCGGAGCTTCCGGACGCTCCCACTGCCGACCGAACGCAGAGAACGGCAGGCCGGCCTCCCACAGCGCGGCCGGTCGCGGGTCGCCGGGGTAGGTGTCGGAGATGATGGCCGCGTCGATCTGCGCCTCCTCGTGCAGCTCGACCAGGGCGTCGGCCTCGCTGCGCATGTCGTCGGCGCAGAACAGGGCGATCCGGTATCCGTGGGCCTGAGCGGCCTCGGTCACCGCGTGGGTGAAGCGGTCCATCAGGGCGCCCTCGATGCCGTCCCCGGCCGGGTAGAGGCGCAGCGCGATGGTCATCGAACGCTTGGTGCGCAGCGCCCGAGCGGCTGCGGACGGACGGTAGCCGCTGGCCTCGATCGCCTCCAGTACCCGGTTGCGGGTCTCCTCGCTGACGATGCTCGGGTTGTTCAGCACATTGGAGATGGTCTGGCGGGAGAGTCCCAGCTGATCGCCGAGGGACGCCAAAGTTGCTCTCTTGCCGGCTTTGGCCTTGCTCATCAGTGACCTCCGAGGCACGATTGTGCTTTACTTTGATCGATCAAACCAGCGGACGCCCCCACATTTCTCAATGATGGACGTTTCGCGATCCACAAGCTTTGAACGATCAAATGCCGATCAACCGGGGCCTGGCCTCGGGCTGAACCTCGGGGGGTTTGGTGGCAACAGGCGCGCAGCGCGGCGCGATGGCCGAGGAGCTCATCGATCGTGCCCGCTTCCCGCTGCTGGCCTGGGGGCTGGGCGAGCTGCGCTACGAGACCACCTCGCTGGGCCAGCGGGAGACGATCTTCGCGGTCGGCAACGGCTATCTGGGCCTGCGCGGCGAGGACGAAGAGGCCACCGCGGTTGAAGCCCCCGGCTGCTTCTTGAACGGCTTCCACGAGACCTGGCCGATCAAGCACGCCGAGGCCGCCTACGGCTTCGCCAAGACCGGCCAGACCATCATCAACGTGCCCGACGCCAAGCTGGTCCGGCTCAGCGTCGACGGCCAGACCCTCGACCCGGCCGAGGCGAGCAGCTACTCCCGGGTCCTCGACTTCCGCACCGGGGTGCTGCGCCGCGAGCTGAGCTGGCGTACGGCGTCCGGCAAGAATGTCCGGCTGCACTCATCCCGGCTGGTCAGCTTCGTCCGCCGGCACGTGGCCCAGGTGGTCTACGAGATCGAGGTGGACGCCGCCGCCGACGTGGTGGTCACCTCGGAGCTGCGCAATCGGGCCGACGGAATGCCGGCGGTCACCGAGGGGGCCGGCTTCGATCCGCGCCGGGCCGGTGGCTTCGGCCATCGCGTCCTGGTCACTGAACTCGTCGAGGAGGTCGGCGACCGATGGTCGCTCGGCTGGCGAACCGCCAACTCCGGTCTCGGTCTGGCCGTTGGCGTCGCCCACCAGTTCGACTCGGCCAGCCCGGCCGACGTGGACGGCGCTGCCAGCGCTGACCACGCCGTCCGCAGCTGGCGGGTCCCGGCCGCGGCAGGTGAGCGGCTTCGGCTGGTGAAGTGGCTGAGCTACCACGACGGCCAGGCCGGTGTCCCGGTCGCCGGCCTGGCCGCGTCGGCGGCGTTCGACCTCGACCAGGCGCAGGCCGCCGGGGTGGACGCGCTGCTGGCCGAACAGGCCGCCTGGCTGACCGGCTATTGGGCCGATGCGGACGTGGAGTTGCCCGGCCAGCCCGAGCTGCAGCAGGCCGTCCGCTGGTGTCTGTTCCAGCTGGCCCAAGCCGCGGGCCGGGCCGACGGACGCGGCATCGGCGCCAAGGGCGTGACCGGCTCTGGCTACGAGGGACACTACTTCTGGGATACCGAGATCTATCTGGTGCCGTTCCTGACCCACACCAACCCGGAGCTGGCCCGCCAGGTACTGCGGTTCCGACTCGGGCTGCTCGACTCGGCCCGACACCGAGCTCGTGAACTGGCCCAGCGGGGTGCCCTGTTCGCCTGGCGGACCATCAACGGCGACGAGGCCAGCGCCTACTACGCGGCCGGCACCGCGCAGTACCACATCAACGCCGACGTGGCCGATGCACTGGCCCGCTACGCCGCGGTGAACGCCGACCCGGAGTTCCTCACGGGTGAGGCGTTCGTGGTGCTGATCGAGACCGCGCGACTGTGGGCCGACCTCGGGTTCTTCCGGGACGGTGGCTTCCACCTGCACTCGGTGACCGGGCCGGACGAGTACAGCGCCGTGGTGAACAACAACCTCTACACCAACCTGATGGCCCGCAAGCATCTGCGGGTGGCCGCCGCCGCTGCCCGGCGGCTGGAGGCGTCCGACCCGCAGCGGTGGACGCAGGCCGTCGCCGAACTCGGCCTCGATGACGCCGAGGTGAACGGCTGGCTGGCCGCCGCGGACGCCATGGTGGTGCCCTATCACGAGGGCTTCGGCGTCCATGCCCAGGACGCAGACTTCCTGACCCGCGCAGTGTGGGATCTGGCCCACACCAGCGGTGACCAGCATCCATTGCTGCTGCACTACCACCCGCTGGTGATCTACCGGCACCAGGTGCTCAAGCAGGCCGACGCCGTGCTGGCCGCCTTCCTGGCCGGGGACGAGTTCACGCCTGCGCAACGCCGAGCCATCTTCGAGTACTACGACCCGATCACCACCGGGGACTCCACCTTGTCAGCGCTGGTGCAGTCGATCGTGGCGGCCGAGGTGGGCTACCCGCAGCGGGCCGTCGAACTGTTCGCAGAAGGCAGCTTCGTCGATCTGGCCGACCTGCACCACAACACCCGCGACGGCGTCCACATCGCCTCGGCCGGCGGGGTCTGGAATGCGCTGGTCTACGGCTTCGGCGGCCTGCGCGACCACGGCGGACGGATCAGCATCGATCCTCGGCTGCCGGTCGGCTGGCCGGGCCTGCGGTTCAGCTTCCGGCTGGCCGGATCCCGGGTTCGCGCCGAGTTGACCACCGAGGAGCTGCAGCTGCGGCTGCTGGCCGGACCCGGCGGCGAGTTGCTGGTCTGCGGCCGGCCCTACCAGCTCACCGGCGAGTTGCGGATCCCCCTGGACGACCAGGGTCCCGAGCTGGCCCCGATCACCGGACGGCTGCCGTTGATCCACGGCCGACCGGCCACCACCGAACAGATCAGCCTGCAGTTGCCATTGCCGTCCATCAGCAAGGGAGACGCCGAATGAACCAGACCACGACCGTCCGCGCCGCACTGAGCTGGTTGGCGATCGCCGGCCCGTCACCGTGGCACCGCTTCCAGCTCGGCACCGCGCTCGGGCTGCGTCCGGTGTTCCTACTGACCGGGCCGTCGGCGCAGGGTGGACGGGCTCCGCTGCTGCGCACCGACGACCAACTGCGCACCTGGGCCTACGCGTTCAGCCAGGCCGGACGCCCGGAGCGGGCCGGCTGGCTGGCCGAGCTGCGCGCCACCCGGCTGCGCTCCCAGCTGGGCGTCGACCTGCTCGCCTGGGCCGAGCGGTACGGGGTGGGTGTGGTGCTGGACGAGGGCACCCCGCTGCGCTTCGCGATCCCGGCCGAACAGGTCCAGGCCTACCGGGTGGCCGCCGAGTACACCGGCATCGCCGCGGCCCGAGGGCTGGCCGGCGCCGAGCCGCTGCAGCGTTCGGCCTAGTCGTCCGCGTCTGGTTGGCCGAGGGAGGCTCGGGTAGCCTCATCGGATACCGCAACTCCACGACGCAGCGCGGGAGGCAGGATGGACGCCACGGACCAGCCGGCACCCGGCTGGACGCTGGACGAGGCGGAGTTCCACGCGTCCGGGCAGCATCACGGCGAGACCATCTTCACCATCGGCAACGGTCAGCAGTGCCTGCGCGGCGGCTTCGAAGAGGGCTATCCGGGCGAGCGAACCGCCGGCTTCGCGCACCGACTGTGGGACGCGGTCCCGGTCTTCGGCGAGGAACTGGCCGCCCTGCCGCGATGGTGGGGAGTGCAGCTGTGGGCCGGGGAACAGCCGATCCGACTCGACACCGGCCGGATCGAGGACTACCGGCGCAGCCTGGACCTGCGCACCGGCGTGCTGTCTCGCAGCTACCGCTGGCAGGGACCGGACGGGGCCGCGGCCGAGCTGAGCTGGCAGCGGTTCATCGACTTCAGCCGTCCGCAGCTGGCCGTGATCCGGCTGACGGTGCGGGCGCTGACCCCGCTGCCGCTGCGCGCTTGGGCCGGATTGTCGGCGGCCGTGGAGAACTCCGGTCTGGTCCACTGGGCGCCGGTCGGGCAGCAGGTGAGCGGCAACCGGGCCGAGCTGGCCGTCCGCACCCGAACAAGCGGCATCACCCTGGGCTGCGTGGCCGAGCTGAGCTGTCGGGTGCCGTCCGGCGAGGTCGAGGGAGTCGGCCTGGAGCAGACCGGTGAGCCGACCCTCGAGTACCGCGCCGAGCTGGCACGTGGTGAGGAGTTGCAGCTGACCAAGTACGTGGCGCTGGTGCCCGAGTTCGAGGCCGAGCAGCCGCTGGTCGCCGCGCGGGAGCTTGCCGCTCAGGCCGTCCACTTCGGTTGGGTCGGGCTGCGTTCATCCAGCGATGCCGCCTGGGCCCAGGTCTGGGAGGCCTGCGACATCGAGATCGACGGCGATCCGGAGGCCCAGCTGGCAATCCGGTTCGCGCTCTTCCAGTTGAACATCGCGGTACCCCGGTTCACCGACCGGGCCAGCCTGGGCGCCAAGACGCTCAGCGGCCTGGGCTATCGGCATCACGTCTTCTGGGACACCGAGATCTTCATGCTGCCGGTGTTCAGCTTCACTCAGCCCGAGCTGGCCGCGAACCTGCTGCGCTACCGCTGGCACGGGCTGGACGGGGCCCGGCGCAAGGCGGCCGAGGCCGGACGCCGCGGCGCCCAGTTCCCGTGGGAGTCGGCGGCCACCGGCGAGGAGGTCACGCCGCGCTGGATTCCCGATCCCGACCACCCCGGACGCCAGGTGCCGGTGCTCAGCGGCGACCGGGAGCTGCACGTCACCGCCGATGTCGGCTATGCGGCCTGGCAGTACTGGCAGGTCACCAACGACCAGCAGTTCCTGCTCGACTACGGCGCCGAACTGATCCTCGACGGTGCCCAGTTCTGGGCTTCGGCCGCGGTGGCCGAGCCGGACGGGCACTACCACCTGCGGCAGGTGATCGGGCCGGACGAGTACCACGAAGTCGTCGATGACAACGCCTTCACCAACCAGCTGGCGGCCTGGCATCTGCACGCGGCCGGGGCTCTGGCGGCCTGGCTGGCCGAGCATCAGCCCCAGCACTGGGCCCGGCTGTGCGCCGAGCTCGGCCTGGACGCCGCCGAACTCGCCCACTGGCTCGAGGTGGCCGCCGGCCTGTACGTCCCGTTCGAACCGGAGAGTGGGCTGATCGAGCAGTTCGCCGGCTACTTCGACCTCGACGAGCTCCCCGAGGCGCTGCTCCAGCCCAACCGGACGGTGTCGTGGCAGCGGCTGCTCGGCTTCGAGGAGGTGCAGCGGACCCGCGCC
Organism: Propionicimonas paludicola; assembly: GCF_002563675.1. Taxonomy (NCBI): domain Bacteria; kingdom Bacillati; phylum Actinomycetota; class Actinomycetes; order Propionibacteriales; family Nocardioidaceae; genus Propionicimonas; species Propionicimonas paludicola. The sequence goes on from NZ_PDJC01000001.1 coordinate 3,127,203, forward strand.
ATCAAGCAGCCGGACGTGCTGATGCTGGCCCACCTGCTGCCCGAGCTGTTCACCGCCGAGCAACTAAGAGCCAACCAGGCCTTCTACGATCTGCGCACCGACCACGAGTACGGCTCCAGCCTCGGTCCGGCGATCAGTTCGGTGGTGGCGGCCCGGGCCGGGGAGATCGAGTTGGCCTACGTCCACTTCCTCCGGGCCGCCCGGACGGATCTGGCCGATGCCCGCGGCAATGCCGACGACGGGATCCACGGGGCGGCGGCCGGCGGCCTGTGGCAGGCCGTGGTGTTCGGCTTCGCCGGCTTCGAGCTGACCGCCGACGGCTGGCGGACGCGTCCGCGGCTACCCCACACGTGGCGTCGGCTGGCCATCAACCTGACCGTCCGCGGCCGTCGGGAGCGGATCGAGATCCCGCGTCCCTAGCTCGACTTCGGCTAGGCCGAGGACGTCGGCAGTTCGGGAAGCTCGGAGGAGAGTGCCGCGCCGAGTTCGTCTTCGGTGACCTCGAGCTCGCCGAGGCCGAGTTCGGCCGCCCGGCGCTTCACGACGTCCACGGCCACGGCCAAGCCGTACACCCGACGCATCGACAAAGCCACCTTGCGGGTCTCCGGATCGGCGAGGGCCCGCTCCAACACCGAACCGGCGACGATCGCGGCGACCGGGGGCTGCTCGAACGGCTCGGCCGGGGCCGGCGCGAGACTCGGGAGACCCTGGCTGACCAGACCAATCAGCGTGGCGACCTGAGTCGCCGTCTGGTCATGCTTGCGGCTCAGCTCTTCCAGCGCCTTGGTCAGGCTGTAGAGCCCGACAAGAACGATGATCGGGAAGACGATCATGAAGAAGACCGTCCAGATGAAGGTCACCAAGGACCAAATTCTCATCCACGCGTCGTCGTCCATGGCTGCCTCCACCTGCCGGGTATGGCCGCAGGCTAGCTGCGGTGCTCCCGGCGGGAGGTGGCTTTCGGGAAAGTCGGCCGATCCGTCCGGGAATCGTCCGACAGCCGAGCTTGTCGAAGCCCTGCGGGAACTCCGGAGTGAGGGCGGCTAGCGCTGCTGCTTGCTCAGCTTGAGCATCTGCCGGTAGGTCTCGGACTGTTGCTTGGCAACGTCCTTGAGTCGGAGGTGGATGCTGATCAGCAGCCCGAGGGCGACGAACGGGAACACGATCTGGAACAAGCCCCACACCGCTGCGATGAATGCGGCAAAACTCGGGTCGTCGGTCATTGTGAGCGCCTCCGTGTCTCTGGCCGGCCTGTGATCGGCAGGCTACTGCGACCGGTCGACGTGTCGGGCGTCTGGTGAGGGATGGCCGGGAATCGTCCGATGGGTCCCTTCGGCAGGCTCAGAGACCGGGGCCGGGCTCAGCGACCGGAGCCAGGCAAGCAGAAAGCCGACGAACCAGGAGGTTCGCCGGCTTCAGGTGGTCTCAGACCAGTTGGCGGTGGCGGAGGGATTTGAACCCTCGGAGGGTTGCCCCTCACGCGCTTTCGAGGCGCGCTCTTTCGGCCGCTCAGACACGCCACCGCGGGAGAGTGTACCCAGCCAGGTGCCGCGCGATCCAATCGCGGGTTGCCGGTGGACCGGCTCAGCGGTGAGCGTCGAAGAAGTCGCGCAGCAGTCGGCTGCTGGCCTCTGCGTCGATCCCGGCGACCACCTCGACCCGATGGTTCAGCCGCGGGTCGCGGATCACGTCCCACAGGGACGACACCGCACCGGCCTTCTCGTCGAAAGCACCGAACACCAGGCGTTCCACCCGGGACGCGACGATGGCGCCGGCACACATCGTGCACGGTTCCAAGGTCACCACCAGGGTGCAGCCGTCCAGTCGCCAACTGCCCACGGCGTCCGCCGCCCGACGCAACGCGACCACCTCGGCATGTGCGGTCGGGTCGCCGGTCAGCTCCCGCTCATTGACCCCGGACGCGATCAGCGCACCGGAGGCGTCCAGCACCACGGCACCGACCGGGACGTCGCCATGAACCGGCGCTGCAGCGGCCAACTCCAGCGCCTGCGCCATGGCGGGCTGCCAGCGGTTCACTCGAAGGTGGCCAGCGCCTTGGTGAACTCCGGACCGAACTTGATCCGGGTCGCGATCTGCTCGACCAGAGTGGCCGAATCCTCCTCGTAGTCCTCGGCGAGGGCTTCGAGTTCGAAGTCGTGCAGGCCCAGGTCGGCCAGGATGTCCAGATCGCCGACCGGGAAGCCGTCGTCCTCGGAATCCTCATCGGGCAGCTCGGCGCCGAGGAAGTCCACGACGTCCCTTGCCAGCGGCCAGTCGGTGGCCGCGACGATGTCGGAGCAGAGCACCTGGACGTGCTTGCCGCGGACTCGGACGATCACGAACACCTCGGAGGCGATCGAGACCAAGCCGAGGGCACCGCCGTCGCCGGGCATTCGGCGCAGCTGGGTGATCAGGGCCTCGAGGTCGTTGGCCAGGTCGAGCTCCAGTGGCAGCGCCACCGCCTGGCCGTCCTCGCGGTACAGCGCGATCACCAAATCGATGTCGTCTTCGGTGGCGTCGTCGGGGTAGTCCTCATCGTCGACGTCATCCTCGTCATCCTCGTCGTCAAGGTCATCGACAACGATCACCTCATCGAGGTCATCCAGCCCGGGACGGTCGTCGCCACGGTTGGGCAGTTCGAACTCCACATCGTCCGACGTGCTCACCCCAGCCTCCTTCTCCTTGGCCCTGCGAGGACTTCCATCGTCGCAGATAACCGCCGAGCTGGCACAGTCCGGTCAGTGCAAATCCGTCCGCCCGGGTGTGGGAAGGTTGCTCCCGTGGAACTTCGTGTCATCGAACATCCCTTGGTCACCGCCAAGATCACTCTGCTGCGCGACGAGAACACCTCCAGCGCCACCTTCCGCCAACTCGTCGAAGAGCTGGTCACCCTGCTCGCCTACGAGGCCACCCGCGAGGTGCGCGTCGAGCCGGTGCAGGTCAAGACGCCGGTCACCGTCACCACCGGCGTGGAGCTCACCCGTCCCCGTCCGCTGGTCGTGCCGATCCTGCGGGCCGGCCTGGGCATGCTGGAAGGGATGATGCGGCTGATGCCGACCGCTGAGGTCGGCTTCGTCGGCATGGTTCGCGACGAGGAGACCCTGCAGCCCTTCACCTACGCCGAGCGGCTGCCCAAGGATCTGTCCGGACGCCAGTGCTACGTGCTGGACCCGATGCTGGCCACCGGTGGCTCGCTGGGCGGCACCGTCCAGTTCCTGGTGGACCGCGGCGCCGACCACATCACCTGCATCTGCCTGATCGCCGCGCCGGAGGGCGTCGAGCGGATGCGCGAGCTGGTCGACCCGATCGGCGTCCCGTGCACTCTTGTCTGCGCGGCCCTGGACGAGCGGCTCAACGAGGTCGGCTACATCGTGCCCGGCCTGGGCGACGCCGGCGACCGCCTGTACGGCCTGGCCCAGTAGCGCTCATCCGCGACGCATCCCCTGCTCGGTAGGGGCGCGGAGGAGCCTTTGCGGTTGCCGCACGGAGCGGCTTCGGCCATAGGGTTGGTGCATGGAGCTTTCCGAGATTTGGCCGCCGTTTGGGCTGCGCATTGAAGCAGGTCCGCTGGTCCTGCGTCCGATCACCGACGATGTGATGCCGGCGCTGGTCGACCTTGCTCTCGGAGGCGTCCACGAGCCGGATCGGATGCCCTTCTTCGTGCCCTGGACCGACGCTCCGCCGGATCGGCTGCCGGCCAACTACGTCCAGTACCAGTGGGGACGGCGCGCTTCCTGGACCCGGGAGCACTGGGGCCTGGAGTTGGCCGTCGAGTACGAGGGCAGGATCGTCGGAACCCAGGGCATCACCACCGAGGACTACCTGATCACCCGGACGGGTGAAACCGGCTCCTGGCTGGGCCGCGCCCACCACGGGCAGGGAATCGGCACCAAGATGCGGCAGGCGATCTGCGCCTTCGTCTTCGACTATCTGGACGCCGAGGAGATCACCTCGGCCGCCTTCGCCGACAACCCGGCGTCGAATGCGGTGAGCCGCAAGGTCGGCTACCAGCCGAACGGCCTGATGCGGAAGACCCGACGGCCCGAGGAGTGGCACGGCTCGCAGCAGTGGCTGCTGACCCCGTCCCGATTCGTTCGTGGTGAGCCGATTCGGGTGGCCGGGGCGCAGGCCTTCCGCGAGTTCATCGGCCTGGAGTCACGGGTCGGCTGAGCCTTCTGCGGCCCTGTGCCGCGCTGTCGGCTGGGCCTAGATGGCGCGAGCCAGGCCTTCGATCCGCTCGGCACCGGGCAGAGTGACCAGCGCCGGGCCAGGGACGACCAACTTGGCGGCCCGGATCCCGGCACCGATGCAGACCACCGGCGAGTCGGCCACAGCCGCGTCCAGCCAGATCGGCCAGCTCTCCGGCAGTCCCACCGGAGTGATCCCGCCGTACTCCATGCCCGACTCGGCCACGGCCACCTCCATGGGCGCGAACGAGGCCTTGCGGACGTCCAAGCGCCGCTTGACCAGGCCGTTCACATCGACCCGGCGGTGCGCCAAGGTCAGGCAGCAGGCCCGGCGTTCGGTGCCGTCGCGGCGTCCGGAGACCAGCACGGCGTTGCCCATCACGTCCATGGGCAGGTCGTAGACCGCACACAGCGTCTCGGTGTCGGAGTGGGCCGGATCGATCTCGAAGACCAAGGCCTCAGGGAGGTAGGCGCGCACGGCGGCGATCACCGCAGGCGGCAAGAGGTCGGGACGGTCAATGGCGGGCTGCGGCTTCAGGCGGGCGAACACGCTGTCAGCCTAGGTGGCTCGGCAGGCCCGGAGGCTCGCCGTTCACGGTGCAGTTCAGGGCTGCAAGGCGAGTTCGCCGGAGCCGGCTGGCGCCGAGCTGTCGGCGGGGTCCGGCAGCGGCATGGGCCGGTGAGGCAGCCCGAAGATTCCGATCGCCATCGGAATGAGAACGAGGATGTCGATGACGCTCGCCGACCGTGGGTGAGCGTCCGCGAGCGGGGCGAGGATCGTGGTGACAGTCGCCTGTGAGTAGGCCAGGTAGATGAGTGCCGCCACCACTCGGGCTCGGCCACGTCCGGTGAACCACAGCCACACCGCGACCACGGGCAACCAGACGAAGTAGTGCGGCCAGGCGATCGGGGCGACCACGGTGGCCGCGGCTCCCACCGTCAGGAACGACTCCATCTTCTCGCCGCGCTGAAAGTGGACCCGCGCCCGCCACAGCGCCGAGATCATGACCGCGGCCCCGAGGAGGAGCCAGAGCCAGGACTGGGCGCCCAGCTCCGGGGCGATTCGGGTGAGCATCGAGTGGATCGAGAGGTTGTCGCGTCTGGCTGGGTCTCCGAACTGATCACTGCCGCCGACCCGGGTCCAGAACTGCCAGGAAGCTGCCGGGAAGATGGCCCAGCCGATCCCGGTGACGATCGCGAACGAGCCGGTCGCCACGGCGGCCTTGCGGCGCTGGCCGGTGACCAGGTAGTAGACCACGAAGATCAGTGGGGTGACCTTGAGTGCCCCGGCGACTCCCACCAGTGCGCCTCGGTATCGGCGCGGCAGCACCCCGCACAGGTCGATGAACGCCAGCGACATCACCACCAGTGACATCTGGCCGGCGGTGATCTGGCTCACGACGGGGAGCGTGGTCAGCAGAAGCAGGGCCGCAGTCGCCGTCAGGGCGGTCAGCGTCCAGCGCTCCGCGCGCCGATCCCGGCCCTGGATCTCCAGCGTCCGCATCGATAGGACCAGTGAGATGACGACGATCAGCGCGACTTCGAGGGCCGTCCATACCTGGTCGCCCAGCACAGGCGGCAGGTAGGCCAGGAAGGACAGCGCCACGAAAGCGATCGGCGGGTACGGCAACGCTGCATAGGTGTTGCTGGTTCCCGCCGCGACCGCCCTCAGCGAGGCCCGGTAGATGTCCAAGTCGGTGAAGACGTATGGAGTGGCACCGCCCCAGAATGCGAGGGATAGGGCCAGCAAAACGGCGAATAACGCAACAATGGCGACGACGCTCCACACGCGATTTCGGTCCTGGCCCACAGCTGTCTCGAGCACAGCACTCCCTCTGTTTCGATCTCCGATTGCGAGCATAACCGGGCTCGACCCGCTCACTCCGGGAACGGGACCCAGACTGACACAGTTACGTCCGTTCAGCCGGCCTGGAAACCGCGAGCGGCAAGCGCCGATGTCTCCACGGCGCGCCGCACTTCTGCGATGCCGGCGGCGATCGGGCGCGCAGCGACACGATCGAGTTCCGGCAGAACCACCGAACGCAACCTCAGGTCTCGGGCTTGCTGCCGTCCCAACGGTGAGGCAGCCAGGATGACCGGAACTCTGCGTCGGTAGATCCGATTCGCTTCGCCCAGAAGAGCGCCGACGGAGACGGAATGGCCGCTGCAGATGATCTTGGTCACGAAGGTCGGCTCTCCGGCCGCGACGGCGTCGAGAAGACCGACACATCTGGCCGCTGCATCAGCAACGTGCACGTAGTCGCGCAGAGTGTCCAAGGACACGTAGATGTTCAGCGGCTGACGCAGATGCGCCGAGCGGCAGAGCTGAGAGATCAGACCCTGCGGTTTGTTCAGGTCTTGCCCCGGTCCGTACAAGTTCGCGATCCGGGCGATCGCAACGCCGACCCCGGACGCCACCAGGCTCCGGGCCGCCGCCTCGGCCCTGAGCTTCTGTCGGCCGTAGTCGCTGAGCGGCAGTGGGCTGGTCCGCTCGGTGAACGGCGGCTCATCGGAGCCGGCGTAGACCGCGCCGGCCGACGAGGCCAGCAGTAGCGTCACCCGTGCCGGGTGGTGTGCGGCCAGCCGGGCTACCTGGTCGACGAAGCCGGAGAAGACGCCGAACTCCGCCGCGAGTTGCTCGGCACCGGTGGCAGTGACGCCGGCACCCGCGCACCACCACAACCGGAGGTCGCCTCCGCCGTCCGCCATGGACGCGAGTTCGTCCGACAGGTCGGCGGCCGCTTCGCGTTCATCGGTCCAGCGGACCCGGGCGCGGCGGACGGACTGGCCACGGCTGCGCAGTTCGGCGATGACGGCGCTGCCGAGGAGCCCGCCGCCGCCGATGACGAGCGAGCTAGTCGGACTGCTCATGCCTGGCTCGGTCACGCCCCAGCGGTCCGTCCGCCGGGTCGGAGACGATCAGGTAGGGCGGACGTCCCATGGCCATGTTCACGGCCACGCCCACGTACTCGGCGATCACGCCCAGTGATGACAGCACCAGCCCGGCGGTGAGCAACTGGACGACCATCAACGAGGTCCAGCCTTCAGCGATTCGTCCCGTAGTCAGCTGCACGACGGCCAGGTAGATGGCGTAGGCCACGCCCAGGACGGCCACGATCACGCCACAGGCCGCGACCATCCGCAGGCCACGGGTGCCGCTGGTCAGCACCAGCCGCCAGAAGTGGGACGCGAGGCTGCGCAGCGAGTAGCCGGACTTTCTGCTCTCGGGCCGCAGCGTGGTCGGCGCGGTGGTGGCCTCCGGTGCGACCCAGCCGAGCGCGACGTCCAGGTAGACGCCGGATCCGGCATAGGCGGCCACCGAGCGTCCGATCTCTCCGAGGATGAGCCGGTAGGAGTGGAAGTTGCGGGCACTGCGATTGCCGGACAGCACGTCGACGATGCGCTTGGCTGCGCGGGAGGCGAGGTTGCGGAACAGGCCGTGCGGGGCGGAGTTGGTCGGACGCGCATAGACCAGGGGCACGCCCTCGGCGAGAGCTGTATCCAGGAAGACGCCGATGTCGGCGGGGTCGTACTGGCCGTCCTCGTCGAGCGTGACGATCCAGTCGCCGCCGGAGGAAGCCATTCCGGCCAAGGTCGCCGCATGCTGGCCGAAATTGCGGCTCAACCAGATCGGCCGGACGACCTGGTGGGCGCTGGTCAGCTCTCGGATCACTTTGGCGGAGTTGTCCGGGCCATGGTCGAACACCAGCAGGATCTCGCTGATTCGAGCGTGATGGCCGGCGGGCGTGACGAAGGGGTCAGTCCACTGAATAATCTCGCTGACAAATGCCTCGAGGGTCGCCTCGCCGCGATAAACGGGGATCACGACCGAAATCGTGTGAACTGTGTCGGTGGTTGCGGCCACGACGTCAGTCTAGGGGTAATGGAGTCAGCGAACTCGGCGACGATGACCGGGAGTTCCCGGTCGCGAAGTGGTCGGCCAACCAAACCCTCAGAGGTCAACCACCGCGATCGGCAGGCTGGTCCGCGCGGCCACCGGGCTGCTGGTCGGGATCAGTTCGCCGCCCCGAACCACGGACGGACCACCGAGTCGAAGCGGCTCAGTGCCGAGGCGATCGCCATGTGCATGTCCAGGTACTGGTAGGTGCCCAGCCGTCCGCCGAACAGGACCTGGGGCTCGGCCTCGGTCAGGTCGCGGTAGCCCAGCAGCTTCTCCCGATCCTGGGCGGTGTTCACCGGGTAGTACGGCTCGTCGCCGGGGCCGGCGAAGCGCGAGTACTCCTTCATGATCACGGTCTTGGGGCTGGTGTAGGCGCGCTCGGGGTGGAAGTGCCGGAACTCGTGAATCCGGGTGTAGGGGACGTCCAGGTCGGAGTAGTTCATCACCGGAGTGCCCTGGAAATCGGGGGTGGCGGCCACCTCGAGCTCGAAGTCCAGGGTTCGCCAGGACAGCGCCCCCAGCTGATCGGCGAAGTAGCGATCGATCGGCCCGGTGAAGATCACCGGCACCTGGCCGACGGTCGCCGCCTTGTGCAGCGGCTGGCTCTCGTCGAAGAAGTCGGTGCCGAGCACCACCTCGATGTTGGGGTGGTCGGCCATCCGCTCCAGCCAGGGTCCGTAGCCGTCGGTGGGCAGCCCCTCGTACTTGTCGGAGAAGTAGCGGTTGTCGTAGGTGAACCGGACCGGCAGCCGGGAGATGATCTCCGGCCCGAGTTCAGCCGGGTCGGTCTGCCACTGCTTGGCCGTGTAGTTCATGAAGAAGGCCTCGTACAGCGGCCGGCCGATCAGCGAGATCCCCTTCTCGACGAAGTTGGTCGGCTCCTTGCCGCCCAGCTCGGCGGCCTGCTCGGCGATCAGTGCCCGCGCCTGGTCGGGGCCGTAGGCGGACCGGAAGAACTGGTTGATGGTGCCCAGGTTCACCGGCATCGGGAAGACCTCGCCGCGGTGCGTGGTGTACACCCGGTGGACGTAGTCGGTGAAGCTGGTGAACTGGTTGACGTAGTCCCAGACCACCTCGTTGGAGGTGTGGAACAGGTGTGCGCCGTAGCGGTGGTACTCGATCCCGGTCTCCGGCTCGACCTGGGAGTAGGCATTGCCACCCAGATGATCGCGGCGATCGATGATCGTCACCTTGAGCCCCAGCTGGGTCGCGGCACGCTCGGCGATGGTGAGGCCGAACAGTCCCGATCCGACGACCAGAAGATCCATGGAGCAGTCTCGCTTTCATGCGTGGGGCAGCTGTGGTCGAGCCTAGCGGTGTCCGGCCGATCGGCGCCCGCCACGGGTTGGGCATGCCGATGGCTACGCCGTCCGCCGTCGCGAGAATGCAGGACCGTCGCCGTCCGGAAGATCCGCGAAGCTATGGTTTCGTCTAGCCTCGCTGGTCCGAGGCGCTTAGCCCCACCAATCGGGATCGGAAAATGAAGCCCTACCCCTGGCTGCCGGCCGTTCTGCGTGTCGGGTTGCTCGGCATGCTCGGCTCGAGCCTGATTGCGATCGGGCGATTGCCCGAGATGATCCAGGCCGACCGGGTGCCGGGGCCCGCACTCGTGCAGCGGCTCACCCAGGCATTGGGCGGACGGGAGATCGCCGCCTCGCTGTCGATGTTGGGCCTGGCCGTCCTGCTGCTGGCCTGGAGCCGCCTGCGGGAAGCGCGGTACGCGCCGCATCAGCTGGTGGTCTTCGTGGCCTGGGTCCTCCCATTGCTCTTCATTGACGGCTTCAACTCCAACGACCCGCGGGCGTATCTCGAGAATGGCTGGTCCCTCAACGACGGTCTGAACCCCTACGAGGTGGGGATGTGTCACCCGCAGTCACCGGTGCGGGTCGACACCGGCTGGTGTGGGCAGACCGCCATCTATCCGCCCCTCGCGCTGAGGCTGTTCCAGGTGTTCGCCTGGCCGCGGGCGGGCCAGCCCTACTCCGGCCTTCTCGGTCTTCGGCTCCTGTCGCTGATCGGGATCGCCCTGCTGTGGTGGGCGATCCGGCGACTGGCGGCGTCCGCGAAGGTCGATCCGAGCTACGCGGTCTGGCTCGCGGTGCTGAACCCGCTGACGATCACCCAAGGTATCGGCGGACTCCACGTGGACTTGCTGATGGCTGGGGTCGCCCTCGCCGGGCTGGCCGTGGCCTGGACCCGGGCAGGTCTGGTCGGCGGCGCCATCGTGGTGGGCATCGCCGCCGCGATCAAGCAGCCGGCGCTGCTGGTCGCGGTACCGGTCGCCCTCGTACCGATCGGCCTCAATCGGGGCTTCCTCCGCAGTGCGGGACGGGTGCTCGCGTCGGTGGCGATCTCCGTGGCCACCTTCGCGGGACTCAGTGTGGCCAGTGGACTCGGTGTGGGGTGGCTGAATGCCGCCGACGCGCCCTTCAAGTATCAGAACCTCGGGCTGGCGCGGATGGTCGCCTGGGCTCAGGCCGTGATCGACGCACTCTTCGGGACGCACTGGGCCGGCTTCGGCATCGAGACGATCCGGATGGCCACACTGATCGCCGGAGCGCTGCTCATCGGCTACCTGGCCATCCGCTACCTCGACGACCCCTATCAGTTCCTCGTGGCCGCGGCCCTGATCTGGGCCGTCACTGGGGGTGCCTTCCGTGAGTGGTACCTGATCCTGTGGGCGGCGGCGCTGCCGCTGGGCAGGCTCGGCACCTCGATGCGAGTCGCAGCCAGCGTGCTGATCCCCTTCGTGGGCTTCTACCTCTCCATGACGATGGGGATGCGGTTGAACGACAAACTGGCGTTTGCGATCGCCCTGGCTGGGGCGCTCCTGGTGAACGTCCGTGAGCCCCTGGTGGGACCGAAACCGCCCGCCGTGGTGGCCGAACCGGTCGCGGGCTGAACTCAGCTGCGGCGCAGCAGCACCAGCACTGTGCGGTAGGAGTCGGGAGCCTGGATCTGCTCGACTTCGGTGAACCCGTGATCTTTGAACTCGGCCACCGAGTTGCTGAGCACCCCCCGATCCGCGAAGAGCCACAGGCGATGGACCCCGCGCAGTTCCCGGCCCAGTTCCTTGACCCAGGTCGAGGGCTGGAACAGCGATCTGTTCCGCCACCCGCGCTTGGCCTGGCCGATGATCTTGATCTTGCTGAAGGTGTCGGGGAAGGCCCAGCGCAGGCCACCCACGTCCTGGCCGACGATGTAAACCGCATCGCCCGGCTCAGCCCTGTTCTCCAGGACCGCGATCGCCGGCTGGGAAGTGCGCTTGGCCTCGGGTTGCCGCACCGCGATCCCGGCGGGGACCATCGCGGCCAGCAGAGCCGCGGCGAGCAGGACGCGCAACCACCAGGACGGCAAACGGCCGGCCAGCAGGGCGAGCAGCAGCGCCAATGCCGGAACACTCAAGATGACGTAGCGAGGGAAGTAGAGCGGCTTTACGACCGATGCCGCCAGCAGGATCAGCGACGGTGTCACCCACCAGCTCAGCAAGATCGCAAGCGGCCGCCGCAGCTCCGGCTCCCGCCACGCCAGCGCCGCAGCGATGAGGACGGCGACGGTCACTACGCCACCGATGATCTGCCCGGGCAGGGTGGTTCCCCAGAACGGCTCGACACCGACTCCGACCAGGGACGGCTGGAATCTCATGAGCCAAGCGACCTGGCCCACCTGGCCGGCCCCCATCACCAGGACAGGGCTGCCCAGGATGACTCCTGCGGCGCTGCTCACGATGGCGGGGCGCCGGGCCGTCCGCGCACACCAGGGCAGGCTGGACAGCAGGGCCACACCGAGCAGGGCAAGGTAGGCGAACAGGAGCACACCGAACCCGAGGGCTGCTGCATAGACCGCCCAGTACCGCCATCCACCGCGCTCGACCGCCACCACGAAGGCCAGCACGATCGCGCAGGCCGTCGCCGCTACCCAGGAGTAGGACCTGGCTTCGGTTGCTGCCCAGGTCAGCGCCGGCAGCAGGCCGCAGATCAGCCCGGCGACCAACGGACGGACTGTGGGGATCAGCCGATGGCTCAGCACAGTGACCAGCGCCGCAGCGGTGGCGACTCCGAGTACGGACAGGACGCGCAGGCTGGCCACCGAGTTGCCGAACAGGCCGGCCCAGGCGCGGACGCCTAGGTAGTAGACCCCGTGAACCGCATCCACCGAGGTCAGCATCGATCCGAGTTGGGACAGGCTGCGCTGGGTGGAGATCCAGGTTGCCGCTTCGTCGCGCCAGGGGTAGGGGATCCAGCTGCCGACCAGGTTCACCAGGGCCGCCACCACGAAAACAAGTCCGACTTGCCAACCGATGCCCCGCCACAACCTGGACGCGCCCGGCTCACGTGTGGTGAAGGCCGGGGTCACGGGCGCAGCATACCTGCGGGATTTCTCAAGGGAGGACCGGATCCGGGTGCCGATCGACCATTCGACGTCGGAGGATCCGTCGGGGCTGAGGGGTCACGGCGTGACCCATCTGGGAGGGCGGCACCGGTAGCATGACCGGACAAGATCGCTCTGACCCCACAGGACCTCCTCGTGACACGACCCAGCGCTGGTGAGCGCCACTCCCGACAGTTCGGCGCTACCCAAGCAGGTCGGCTCGGACGGTTGGCGACAAGGCTTCAGGTGCGCGGCCTGGCTCCCCGTGCGCGGCTGGCCGCGCTCAGTTCGGTGGGGCGCAGCGCCGAGGGCAACCAGCTGCTGATCGAGCTGCTGATCAGCAGCGGCCTGTTCGACCTGGACTTCTACCGCGCTCAACAGCCGGACGCCCCGGCCGATCTGCGCGGCGCAGCCAACCACTTCCTGACCAAGGGCATTCTGGACCTGGCCACCTTCCACCCGGCGATCTTGCCCGGCTACCTGGAGCCGCGGATCCTGGGGGCCTGGTTGCGTGGTGACCTGGCTGAGGTCTTCCGGCTGCTCACGGTGCCCGGGCTGTGGCATCCGTGGTCACCGGGCTTCTTCCCGCCCGCACATGTTCCAGAGGCGAGCATGGAAGGGGGCAAGGCCGGCAAGCGCGCCCTGATCCTGGCCGATGTCCTTCAACTCTTGGCCGGCCTTGGCCCGGACTCGCGGCTGCGGCCGGACCCGACGCTCGGCTTCCTGACCGAGACCGCGTGGCCCGAGCTGCGTGATCGGGCGATCCGGACGGCAACGGCGCACCGCCGTCAGCTGGAGCACAACCAGCCGCGCTCGGCGAAGAAGTGGAATGCGGACCGTGAGCGGCGCTGGATCGCAGCGACCGAGCAGCTCGAGTTGCCGGCGAGCAGCGGTGAGCCGCTGGTCTCGATCATCATGCCCGCCTGGAACCGGGAGTCGGTGATTGCGACCGCCGTGGACTCCATTCAGGCGCAGACCATGCACTCCTGGGAGCTCCTGATCATCGATGACGGGTCCAGCGACAGCACCGCCACGGTGGCCGAGGCGCTGGCCGCAGCGGACCCGCGGATCCGACTGCTTCGCGGCGCTCACGCCGGCGTCTGTGCCGCCCGCAACCTGGGGCTGGCCGAAGCCCGAGGCCGCTACATCGCCTTCCTCGACACCGACAACACCTGGCGTCCCCGCTTCCTGGAGCTGTCGGTGAAAGCGATGGCGGCACAGGGGCTCGAGTTCGCCTACTGCGGTTCCCGGCTCACCGACAGCGAGACCGGGGTCCGCTATCGGGGCACCCAGGTCAGCCACGAGACGCTGCTGATGTTCAACCACATCGATCTGAACGTGACCGTTGTCGGCACCGAGCTTCTGCGCAGCGTGGGGGGCTTCGATCCGTCCCTGCGACGCTGGGTCGACCATGACCTGGCGATCAGGCTGTCGGCGATCACCGAGCCGCACTACCTGCCGTTCATCGGCTGTGACTACGACGACTCCGACGACGGGCTGCCGCGGATCACCACCGTGGAAGGCGATCATTGGGAGTTCGTCGTCCTCGGCAAGGCCTGGTGTGACTGGGCTCAGGCCGAGCGAGAGCTGCCGAACCGGGTGAGCGGACGCGTCTCGATCGTCATGCCGGTCTTCAACGACGCTCGGATGACGCTGAACTCGGTGGACAGCATCCTGGCCAACTCCGGCGACCATGACATCGAGGTTGTCGTCGTCGACAACGGCTCCCGGCCCGATATCTCACTGGCGTTGGCGGTGGCACTCGACGCCGTGCCGCGGGTTCGGGTGGAACGACTGCCGCGGAACCTCAACTTCGCCATCGGCTCCAATGTCGGCGCCATTCGTTCCACCGGTGAGCTGATCCTCTTCCTCAACAACGACACGCTGGTTCGTCCGGGCTGGCTGGACGGCCTGCTGCGCCGCATCGCCGATCCCGACGTGCTGGGAGTGCAGCCGCTCCTGTTGTATCCCGACCTCACGATCCAGAGCGCGGGCACGCTGTTCCCCGGCTCCTCGGAGATTCCGGCCGCCTTCCTCAGCGGGTTCCCCAAGGACGACGGGCGGACGGTCGGCGAGCATCGCTTCTCCGCGGTCACGGCCGCCGCGCTCCTGATGCGGGCCGGCGATGTCGTGGCCCTGCGCGGCTTCGACAGCAGCTTCATCAACGGCATGGAGGACATCGATCTGTGCTTGCGCGCAGGCGAAGGCAACGACCGGTACTTCGCGGTTGAGCCGTCCTCCGAGGTCATCCACCTGGAGAGTCGCACCCCGGGCCGGGGTGCGCGGATCGCCGAGAACCGGAGCCTGTTCGTCCAGCGATGGCGCGGACGGTTGCCGCACGACGAGGCTCTGTACCAGGACCACGGCTTCGAGATCGTCCACGTCGGTGTGGACCAGTTCGTGAACCCGGCGCCGCGACTGGTCCTGCGTCGCTTCGAGCAGTCCTATCAGCACCCCGAGCTCGGCGACGTCCCGGTGCTGCGTTGGGGCATCCGGAACCCGGCCACCGCTGACTCGCGCGGTGATCAATGGGGAGACACCCACTTCGTCGCGCACTTGGCCAAGGGCCTTCGTCAGAACGGGCAGCAGGCGGTCGAGACTCGGTTCTGCTCACCGGTGCCGGACTCGCTGGCTTACGACGACGTGTCGGTGGTGATCCGCGGCTTGCGTCGCGTCGACCCGATGCCGGGCAAGATCAATGTGCTGTGGGTGATCAGCCATCCGGAGCTGGTGACAGTGGACGAGCTTGCCGGCTTCGACCTGGTCTTCGCGGCCTCGGTGCCGTGGGCGGCGAAGATGTCGACGTTGTCCGGCCGGCCGGTGCTCCCGCTCCTGCAGGCCACCGACCCGGAGCGGTTCCATCCCGCGGCCAGCCAGCAGCCGCACCGGGATGCGGTGCTGTTCGTGGGGCAGGCCAGGAGCGGCGGGGTGCCCCGGCAGATCGTGATGGACGCGGTCGCGGCCGGAGTTCCGCTGGAAGTGTGGGGACCCAACTGGACCGACCTGGTCGACCCCGTCCACCTCAAGGGCGACTACCTGAACTACACCGAGTTGCCGGTCCGCTACCGGCAGGCCTCTCGCGTCCTGAACGATCACTGGTCCGACATGGCCGCTGAAGGCTTCATCTCGAATCGAGTGTTCGACGTGGTCGCGGCGGGTGGCCGGGTGATCACCGACGAGGTCGCCGGAATGGTCGACATCTTCGGTGGCGCCGTCCAGAGCTATCGGTCGGTGGAGGAGCTCAAGCTGCTCTGCTCGGCAGCCGGGGACGCCCGCTATCCCGACGACTCCGAACTGGTCCAGATCGCTGCCCGGGTGGGCCGCGAGCACAGCTTCACCACTCGGGCCAAGGCGATGCTCGAAGAGGTGCTCAAGCTGGCCCGTTGAGGCCCGCCCGCGCTCAGTAGTAGTAGGGGAAGTTCGACCAGTCGGCCGGACGCTTCTCCAGGAACGAGTCGCGTCCTTCCACGGCCTCGTCGGTCATGTAGGCCAACCGAGTGGTCTCGCCGGCGAACACCTGCTGGCCGATCAAGCCGTCGTCGATGGCATTGAAGGCGAACTTCAGCATCCGCTGCGCTGTCGGGCTCTTCGCGCAGATCTTGGCCGCCCAGTCCAGACCCTCGGCCTCCAGCTGGGCGTGCGGGACGACCTTGTTCACGGTGCCCATCTCGTAGGCTCGCTGCGCGTCATAGGTGTCGCCCAGGAAGAAGATCTCCCGGGCGATCTTCTGACCGACCTGGCGGGCCAGGTAGGCCGAGCCGAAGCCGGCGTCGAAGGAGCCGACATCGGCATCAGTCTGCTTGAACTTGGCCTGCTCGGCCGAGGCGATGGTCAGGTCGCAGACCACGTGCAGGGAGTGTCCGCCGCCGGCCGCCCAGCCGTTGACCAGGGCGATCACCACCTTCGGCATGAACCGGATCAGCCGCTGCAC
The DNA here is from genome assembly GCF_002563675.1 of Propionicimonas paludicola. NCBI lineage: Bacteria > Bacillati > Actinomycetota > Actinomycetes > Propionibacteriales > Nocardioidaceae > Propionicimonas > Propionicimonas paludicola. The sequence goes on from NZ_PDJC01000001.1 coordinate 3,143,593, forward strand.
CTCCAGGATGTGCAGCCGTCCGCCTTCGGCCGCCGCTCGCCGGGCGTCCACGGTGTCGGCGGTCTCGCCATCGGCGTACTGGTAGCCGGAACGTCCGCGGATCCGCTGGTCGCCGCCGGAGCAGAACGCCCAACCGCCGTCCTTGGGGCTGGGTCCGTTGCCGGTGAGCAGGACGCAGCCGACGTCGGCGCTGCGCCGGGCGTGGTCCAGGGCGGTGTGGAGCTCGTCCACGGTCTGCGGACGGAAGGCGTTGCGCACTTCGGGACGGTTGAACGCGATCCGCACCGCGGGCACGTCCACGCACCGGTGGTAGGTGATATCGGTGAACTCGAAGCCGTCCACCACGCGCCAGCGCTCAGGCTGCCAGGGGCTGTCCATGCCGATCAGGTTAGCCAGGCCGGCCGGGGGCGGAAAGCCGAGCCCCGGCCGGGTGGCCTACTTGACCTTCTTGGCCGATGAGGTGGCGGTCGATGGCTGGTAGCCCGGGCTGGTCACCGTGACCTTGACCGACACCTTCTTGCCCTTGTCCGCCTTGCTCAGCTTGTAGCTGGCTGAGGTCGCCGAGCTGATCTCCTTGCCGTTGCGCAGCCACTGGTACCGAGTCACAGTGGCATTCGGCGACCACGTCCCCTGGCTGGCAGTGACGGTCTTGCCAACCTTGTGAGTGCCCGACACGCTGGGGCTCTTCTTCTTGGCCAGCGAGGGCAGCAGGGTCTGCTCGAGATCGGAGACGCTCACCTGCCGGAACACGATCCGGTTCCAATAGGCCTTCTCCGGGGAGTAGCCGTTCTCGTAGACCAGGCCGATGGTGCCGGCGTCGAGCTGCACCATGTCGGAGTAGCAGGCGGGATCCGTGGTCGATCCCACGGCAAGGCCCGAGCGCCAACTCTGACCGTTGTTCGTGCTGACGAAGATCCGCATCCCGCGACGCGAGGTGATCTTGAACGAGGTGTTGGACGGGCTGGAGAACAGCAGCAACTCGCGGCCGCCCGTGGTCTGCAGCAGGCTGCCTTCCACCGGGACGGTCTTCACTCCGCTCATCAGCGAGAACGATCCGATCGACTCGCCTCCGTTGGTGGAGTAGGCCTGCATTCGGTTACTGCCGGGCTTGCTCACTCCCTTGCCGTTGTCCCGATAGGCGGTGAGCAGCCGGCCGTCCGGTAGTTCGGCGATGCTGCCCTCGATCAGCTGCTGCTTGCCCGACGCCGCCCGGTCATAGCCGATCTGCCAGGTGGCACCGTTGTCGTCGCTGTACACGCCGCGGGCGGTGCGCTTGTCGTTCTCGGTGTAGCCCATGGCGAAGATGATCCGGCCGGCATGACTGCCCTTGGTCAGGACGATGCCGTGCCCGGGGCCGGTCAGACCGGGGCGCCAGTTCGGCACCGTCACCCGTCCCGAGGTCAGCGAGGTGAACGAACCGCCGTCGGTGTCGATCCACTGCTGGTGCATGTAGTTGCGGTAGCCGGTCCTGGCCGAGGAGTCCTTGGTCTTCACCGTGGTGATCAGCAGCACCTTGTCGCGGGCCGGGACGTAGACCGGAACCGGGTTCGAGACCCGGAGCTTGCCGTGGTCGGCGACAATCTTCTCGCCACCCCAGGTGCAGCCACCATCTGTGGAGGTCTTCATGGCGATGTCGAAGTCGCCGTCATCGTCATTGTCGGCGTTGTCATTGCGCTTCTCGGCGAAGACGAACAGCCGGCCGTCGGGCACGCGCACCACGGCCGGAACTCGATACCGGGTGGCGCTCTTGCTGGTGAACGGTGTGGAACTGCACTCCTGCGGTGCGGCCGCCGCGGCCGTGCCCGGGTTCAGCACGACAGGCAGCCCGAAAGCAGCCGTCGCTACGGCGAGTGACACTGCTAACTGGAGCTTCAAGTGGAAGTCGGGGGGCTTCTTCATGGGGTGCTCTACTCAGTCGATTGCAGACTTTGGGGAATTCTTCGGGGGCACCTGACGAGACCAACCGAATGCACGCGGGGCGGACCCCGGCGGACATCTCGGCTGGGTTCGGTCGCGCCAGGCTGGTTCCAGTGAAGCAGCTAGGCGCGCTGCAAGGGAAGGCAGAGTGAGGAAATGGTCTTACCGATCGAGGATCGCCGGCGGAGGGCCGACGGCCGGATCAGTGCCGGACGATCGCGCGCAGCCGTCGGTATGCGTCGCCGGGCAGAAGGGCCATTCCCAGCTGTGCTGCCCGTCGGCGGAGCTCGTCGATCCGTGGCCGATAGGTGGTGCCGCGGGCCGCAGGACGCTGGGCGACCGACGGCATCTTCTTCCGGGCCTCGTGAATGGCCAAGCGACTGGACAAGTAGCCGTCGCGGGAGCAGATGGCGCTGGGACGTTCCGACGGATCGATGTCGAGAAGCTCGGTGACCCGCTTCAGGATCCGTTCGGCCGGGGCTAACTCGTCCACCGAGACGAACACGTCGGCCAGCCAGGACGGGTCCGGGGTCGGCAGCAGGTCGGCGATCAGCTTGTCGAAGCTGACGATCAGGCCGGAGTTGATCAGCACGTGGTTGCCGTGCTTCTCGTGGACGCCGAAGTCGCCGATGAACGCGGTACGCACCCCGGCGCCGATCGATTCCAGAGCTGCGGTCGAGGACACCGTGAGCAGCAGATCGACTCTGCCCAGCAGATCGGTGATCGGCTCGTAGGTGATCTCGAAGTTGACCGGGGCGGCCGGCAGCATCTTGATGGCCGCCTCCGGGTGCAGTTCGGCCCGGTGGAAGGTGCTCTCCTCCGGCCGGTGGCGCGGCTTCAGCAGCACTCGGCGATCGGGGTGAGCGGCCGCGTAGTCGAACAGGCGCTGGTAGAGGTAGGTGCGATCCCAGCTGTCTCTGGGGATGGTCGGTTGGTCGGCGAGCAGCACCGTCCGGATCGGGCCGGTCTTCATCTCGGCCGGATGGATCGGCAGCAGCGGCAGCCCGCTGAGCAGCAGGTTGTCCGCAGGGATCTCCAGCCGCTGGCCGGCGTTCAGGAACTCCCGCAAGTTGTCGGCGGAGTTGACCGCGATCACGTCCGAGCGGGCTCGGTCCAGGTAGCCGGCGACGATCTTCTCGATGATGATCCCGACCCAGCCCGTGACGACCACGGGCTCGCCGGACGGACGGGGCTGATCCCGCCGCAGCAGGGCCAAGTCATCGGTGAATCGCTCGACCAGCGGACCCTGCAGCGAGAGGATCACGCAGTCGGCCTCGCGGGCGGCAACCAGCAGTTCGTTCCACGGCATCAACTGGTAGCCGGCGGCACCGGCGGCGCTCAGCTGATCGTCGGAGATGGCATGGCGCAGGTCGGAGGGCACCAGCACTGACCAGGTCCAGCCGGCCGCCTCGAACTGTTTCGCCAGCCCGACGGCCCACTTCATTTGAGAGTCGTAGGCCGCAACGACCACCAGTTCTCGGGTCATTCGCGAGCTTCCTCCCAGTTGTCCTGCACGCACCTGCATCGTCGGCAGCCGGCAGTTCGACCGGTGATGCAGCGCGTCCTGACGGCGTAGACAGCCAGTAGGCAATCATAGACATCGGCCGCGCGAGCCGCCTTCAGCGGGGGCCGTCCGGGGAGTCTGTGCATTCGTTAAGGAACTTCTCAGCATTCCCGGCCCCCATGGTAGGGTCCAGCTATGCGGCAAGCTGGCCTCCTGGACGCTCCCAGAGTGGCTGTGCTAGCCGACACCGACAGCCGCTGGAAATGGGCGCTGGCCACCGCGAACTCTCTGAGTCCTGGCTCGTTGCGCTGCTATCTGCGTCCGGGGCCGCAACTCCCCAGTGAGCGCCAACTACGCGAGTCGGGCGTTGATCCGGCTGACGTCACCGAAGTGTCCCTGGGTGACCTGGTGGACGTGGTGGCCGCCGACGAATGCGACGTGGTGATTCTCGGTCTTGGCGGAGATGCCGTCCAGGCGGTGCTGCAGTCCTTCGCGGCGCGCTGGACGGGGCCGTCCCGGCCGATCCTGGTGGCTGGCTACGTCGGCATCGTCTATGAGCGGCTGGTCGAAGGTCTGTACCAGCGAGCCGGCGCCGATGTGGTGATCGCCAACAGCCCCGCCGACGCGCGCAGCTTCGCCGACCTGCTGACCGCGATCGGCTTCGATCCGTCCGCGGTGGTCACCGAGCCGCTGCCGTTCCTGGCCGAGGCTTCTCCCGGAGCGGCCGCCGAGGGCACCGCCCTCACTTTCGCGGCCCAGCCGGAGGTGCCCAGCCGCAAAGAGGACCGTCGTTATCTGGTCTCTCGCCTGATCGAGCACGCCCGGCGGCACCCGGAGCGTCCGGTCCTGCTCAAGGTGCGCGGGCTGGCCGGAGAGTCCCTCACCCACCCGGAGCCATATCCCTACCAGCGACTCGTGCAGCAGTTCGGCGGTGAGCTCCCGGCCAACTTTGAGGTGGTGGCCGGCTCGATGAGCGATGCTCTCGACCGCACCGCCGTCCTGGTCACCGTGTCGAGCACGGCCGCGGCCGAGTCGATCCATCGCGGCATTCCGACCGCGATCCTCACCGACTTCGGGGTACGCGAGGGCCTCGGCAACCACTTCTTCGCCGGGTCGGGCTGCTACGCCAGTTTCGATGAACTGGACGAGGGGGTGCGTCCGACGGCCGACCGGGAATGGGCGGCCGCACATGGGCTGGTCGCCATGCAGCGCGGTGCGCTGGCCGAGCGGATCGCCGCCTTGCGCAGCACCGAGTTGCCGGCGGTCAGCCCGTACTTCTCGCGTCGGCGGAGCCCGGTCTATCTGGGACGAATGCTCTCCGACCATGGTTTGGACAGCCAGGCCCGTCCATTGCACGACGGGTCCCGGCGGCGGGGGCGCTTCGCCAGTGCCGTGGCCCGCAGGCTTTACCGTGCCGGCGCTGCGATCGTCGCACCGGCCCTTCGGCGACTAGGAGAAGGATGACAGTGCAGGGTGGTTCCGCGTCGGTGGTCGCAGTGATCCCGGCCCGCGGCGGATCGAAGGGGGTACCGGGCAAGAACCTGGCCCCGGTGGCCGGGGTGCCGCTGGTGGTCCGGGCGATCCGGGCCTGCCTGGCAGCCGGCCGGGTCGACGAGGTCGTGGTCTCGACCGATGACGAGGGGATCGCCGCCGTCGCCGAGCGGGCCGGAGCGATCGTTGTGCGTCGGCCCGCCGAACTCGCCAATGACACCGCATCCAGCGAGGCCGCGCTGCGGCACGTCCTTCAGGTGCGCTACCCGGATCAGGCGCCGGAGGTGCTGCTGCTGGTGCAGTGCACCAGCCCGTTCATCACCGCGGCCGAAGTGGACGAAGTGGTGGCCGCCATCCTCGAGCGCGGCGCCGACTCGGCGTTCACCGCGGCCCCCTTCCACGGCTTCATCTGGCGCGTGGACGACTCGGCCTACGGGGTCAACCACGATCACCGGACCCGGCCGCGCCGCCAGGAGCGTCCGGCCGAGTACCTGGAGACCGGGGCGGCCTACGCCATGCGGACCGAGGGCTTCCTGGCCGCCGGGCATCGCTTCTTCGGCAACGTCCAGGCCGTTCCCACCGACCCGGCGCGGGTCCTCGAGATCGACGAGCCGGACGATCTGGCCCGGGCCCGGGCGATCGCCGGCCTGCTGGAGACCGAACGTCCGGTGCTGGCCAAGGGTGCGGTGCAGGCCGTCGTTCTGGATTTCGACGGCACCCAGACCGATGACCGAGTCTGGATCACTGCGGACGGGGTCGAGCAGGTGGCCGTCCATCGTGGCGACGGAATGGGCATCGCCGCCCTGCGGGACGCGGGGCTGCCGATCCTGATCCTGTCCACCGAAGTCAACGATGTGTTGACCGCACGCGCCAAGAAGCTGCGGATCGAGTGCGTGCATTCGGCCGTCGAAAAGCAGTCGGAACTGCGCGCCTGGTGCCGTCGGGTCCACGTCGACCCCGAGGCCGTGGTGTACGTTGGCAATGATTTGAACGATCTGGGATGCCTGCAGATTGTTGGTTGGCCCGTCGCGGTCGCCAACGCTCACCCCGCCGTGAAGCAGGCAGCGGCCTGGACAACTGCGGCTTCCGGAGGTCACGGCGCGGTCCGCGAGGTAGCCGCCTGGATTCTGGGAGAGGATCTCAGTGGTGGTCGGTAACTCTTCAAGCCCGCGGGTGCGGCTGATCGGCGATCGTCCGGTTGGTGAGGGTCACCCGGCCTACCTGATCGGCGAGATCGGGATCAATCACAACGGTGACCTGGAAACAGCGCTGCAGCTGGTTCACCAGGCCAAGGCCGCCGGCATGGACGCGGTGAAGTTCCAGAAGCGGACCCCGGAGATCTGCACGCCGCGGGACCAGTGGGATATCGAGCGGGAGACCCCGTGGGGTCTGATGACCTACATCGAGTACCGGCATCGCGTCGAGTTCGGTGAGGACGAGTACCGGGCCATCGACGAGCACTGTCGCGAGTTGGGCATCGACTGGTTCGCTTCCCCGTGGGACGTTCCGAGTGTGGAGTTCTTGAAGGGCTTCGACTCACCGGTCTACAAGATCGCGTCCGCCTCACTTACCGATGACGAACTGCTCAGCGCCACCAGGGAGACCGGCAAGCCGGTGATCCTGTCCACCGGCATGTCCACCCCGGAGCAGATCGACCACGCCGTCGGCGTGATCGGCACGGAGAACCTGATCCTGCTGCACGCGAACAGCACCTATCCGGCACCGACCAACCAGCTCAACCTGCGGATGATGCACACCCTGATGGCGCAGTACCCGGACGTCCCGATCGGCTACTCCGGCCACGAGGTCGGCCTGCAGACCACGGTCGCCGCCGTCGCCCTGGGCGCCTCGGTGATCGAGCGACACATCACTTTGGATCGGACGATGTGGGGTTCGGACCAGGCGGCTTCTGTGGAGCCGGTCGGTATGCATCGGCTGGTCCGGGACATTCGGGCAGTCGAGTCCGCCCTCGGTGATGGGGTAAAGCAGGTCTATCCGGGAGAGCTGGCCGCGATGAAGAAGCTGCGGCGGGTCGCCGGTTCCGATGCATCCTGAGCCGAGCACTCTCGCCCTCGTGGAGAGCCCCGTTCAGCTCCTCCACGTTCTTGAGTGGTGCGCCTGGCACCAGAGCAAAGACCTGCGCCTCGCAGTGCTGTCGCCACGCGATGCGCACGGACGAGACCAGCTGGCCACCATGCGCACGCTGGCCCAGGACTCCGGCATCGATGTGGTCTGGCTGGATCCGCGGGTATCTCGGTTCGCTCCGCTCGGCGCCTGGCGGAAGCTGCGTCGCTGGGCAGGTGAGGCCGACCGAGTCGTGGTCGGCGACCCGTTCTCGGGCCTGATTCAGAGCGTCCTGGTCACCACTCGGATCGAGAAGGTGACGGTGATCGATGACGGCACCGCGACCATCGATTTCGCCGAACTTCTCCGCTCGCAGGAGCCGCTGTTGCGCTGGACGGTGCGCCGGGGCTGGGTGACTCACGCGATCCGCACGCCACTGGCGCGGCGCGCCAACCGGTACCTCGGGCAGCTGGGTCCGGACGCACTGGAACTGTTCACCGTGATGCCGATCTGCGATCTGCCGCACGCCACGGTGACCCGGCACCGCTACCAGTGGACCCGGCGCCGGTTCGGACCGCCCACTCTGCACAACGGGGTGACCGTTGTCGGAAGCTCCTTGGTGGAAAGCGGACTGCTGTCGGAGGAGGTCTACCTTCAGGCGATCACCGAGCAGCTCGACGTCCTCGGTGCGCCGGGCGGGGTGTACATCAGCCATCGGCGCGAACGTTCCAGCAAGGTCCGCCGGCTGATCGCGGCCACCAAACTGAAGCTAGTCACCTCACAGCTGCCCTTGGAGATCGAACTTCGCAAGGGTCCGGTCGGCCGGGCCGTGATCTGCTTCCCCTCCACCCCGGCCTTCACCCTGCCGCTGGTGCTCGACGGTGCCGGCACCCGGCTCAGGGTGGTGCCGCTCCGGGCGTCCCGGCTCAGCCCGCAGGCCGAGCCGCGGGCCAGAGACTTCCTGTTGCGGATCGGCGCGCAGGTGAGTCCGGACGACGCCGCCGGCGACGAACGGGCGGACCACCGGTGAACCCGAGTCGGGGCGATCAGGACCGGCAACGATGACCTCGCTGGTCGATGTCATCGTGCCGCTGCACGACGCCGCAGAGCACCTGCCAGTCTTCTTGGCCAGTGTGCAGGTGAACTCACCGGCCGGTTGCCGCTACCTGGTGATCGATGACGGGTCTCGGGACGGCTCGACCGAGCTTCTGGACGCCGCGGCCGCTCGGCTGCCGTCGCTGGAACTGCATCGGCTGGAGCACTCGGTGGGGGTGGCCGCCGCCCGCAACGCGGCCCTGGAGCTCGTCGATGCCGAGTACCTGGCCTTCGTCGACGCCGACGACTGGATGGCCCCGGAGCGGCTCTCTCAGCTGATCGCCGCTCACCGGCGCACCGGTGCGGCCATCCTGCGCACCGACCACGTCCGGGTGAACCGCTACCGGCGGATCCCCGAGGTCGCGCCCAGCGAGCTGCGTGAGGTCGCCTTCCCCGCCGGTGACGGCATCGGCGACGCGGGCGGACGGACGTTGGTCGACTATCCCTACTTGTGGGCCGGGATGTTCGACCTGGCGCAGCTACCGCCGCTGTCCGAGCTGCGCTTCGACCCGTCGCTGCGTACCGCCTCGGATCGGCCCTGGTTCTGGCGGCTCCACCTGCTCGAGTTGAGCGTCGCGGTGGTTGCGGCACCGAGCTACTTCTACCGGCGCAGCCCGGGCCAGGCATCCCTGACCGAGTTGGGGGACGATCGACTGCTGGACATCCTGGACGCGATGCGGCAGGTCCTGGCCCTCGCGGCGGCGTCCGGAGTTCCCGCCTACCGGCGTCGGGCGGCCTTCACGACGGTCCGGATGATTGCGCGCCACGTGTCCGCTCGGGGTCGCCTCGACGCGGACCAACAACACGAACTGGTCCGCCGGGCGGCCGAGTTGCTGGCCGAGATCGACGCGGACGACCTGGCGGCGGCTCTGGAGCTGGTCCGTCCGGAGCAGGCCGAGGTGGCCCAGGCGCTGTGCGCGGCCGGTCGAAGGTGGTCGGAATGACCAACGCGATCATCGTGGCCTCCGGAGGCCAACTCGCCGTGGCCGTGGCGGCCCTGACCGGCGGAGCCCTCGATCCGGAGTCCACCACCGTGGTGGTGGTCAGCCCCGGCGAGGCGGCCGAGGTCCAGACCGAGCTGATCGAGGCGGCTCGGATCGTGGCCCGGCGACACCGGCTGCGGCTGGTCCATCTCAACGAGGTCCTGACCCCGTTCCATCCACTCGGCTGGCGTGCGGCCGACCTGGAGGCGACGCAGTTCGCGGACGCCTGGGCGGCCGCCGGCGGCTTGGCCGCCACCACGGTGCTGCACTGCTTCGGCTCCGGCGACCCCGCGCAGCGCGGCCTGGCCCGGGTCCTCGGCGCTCAGCGCCGCCGGATCGCCGATACCGCGCGCGAGGCCGGAGTGGCGCTGCGTCGCGCACGTGAGCCGCGACTGCTGGCCGGCGGTGGGGCGGGCCTGGCCGTGCTGATTCGGCTGCGGGCGGCCCAGGTGGGTCAGATCACCGGGCGTCGGATCGCCCAGGCCGCCGCTGAACTGGCCGAGCTCGGGGTGGCTCAGCCGGTGCCGTCCGGTGCCATCGCGCTGTGGCGTGGGCCGCTGTGGCACGGACTTCTCCGGGGACGTCAGGACGTCCGACCGGTCGACGCCACTGCCGGGGTTGAGCAAACCCCCGACAGTGGCGAGTCGGCGCTGGACTTCGTCCGCCGCTGTATCGAGGATCTCGATGCGCAGCGAGGAGCCGGCTCAGACCGTCTGAGCTGAGCGCGGCTGTGGCGGGAACCGCCAGGCGATGATGGCCAAGATGGTCAGTACGGCGACCAGAAGCCAGCCCATCGGCAGCGCGATGAACAGGTCTCCGCCAATGATCAGCAGGGCGAAGATCCCGATGGTCCCGTTGTAGGCGCCATGCAGCATGGCCGGGGCCAGCACCGAGCCGGTGCGCTCCTTCACCCAGGTCAGCAGGAAGCTGAGCGGGACCGTCCAGGCCACCATCATCGGCACTCCGAGCGCCCACTGGTCGCCGTAGTTGTGGCCCATCAAGATGATGATCGGCGCATGCCACAGCCCCCACAGCACGCCGATCACCAGGTTGGAGCGCAGCACGCCGAGCGGACGCAGTTCGCCGGCCAGCACCCCACGCCAGCCGTACTCCTCGCCGAAGGCGAAGAGGGCATTGATGGTGATGCCGGCGAGCGCACCCTGGAGCAAGAGGGTGGCAGCAAGCGCGGCCGGATCCGGCAGGGCGACCTTCGGACTCAATCCGGGCGAGATCTCCAGGAGCCGCTGGCGCAGCTCATCGGTGCTCGTGGCGAGGTGGCCGGCCCCGGGGATGCCGAGGACCGGAGCCAGCCAGGCCGCGGCAAAGCCGACCAGCAGGATCGCGATCATCACGGCCAGGCTGGTGCCGGCATTGCGGGCGTAGGTCCGGAAGAAGTGGTGCCGCAGTGCGGCCCACTCCTCAGCGATCAGCGGACGCCGCCGGTCCAGCCGCTCGACGATCAGGCCGGCCACGATGGGCAGCGGCATGTAGAACACGGCAGTGACCGTCTGAGTGATCACAGCCAGTGAGGCCGGCAGGACCTGACGGATCCCCCAGATGCCCAGTCCGACCACGATTGCGCCACCGAAGGCGATCCCGTAGTACTGGGCAACTCGCTTCCAAGCGACACTCCGCCAACGGGAGGTCGCGACATCCACACTCATTTCTTTCCTCCGAGATCACGAGATTGTTCTGCGGTGCGTCCGGCCCTGGCTAGGCCGAACAGCACTGCTCCAGCCGGCACCCAGGCAGCAGCCAGCACCAGCGGACCGGCCCACGGGCGGGCCTTGCCGTCGGTTGCGGCGGTTCGCCACACGGTGAGCCAGGCAGAGATGGAGGCCGCCGTGGTGGCGGCGGCGATGGCGCCGGCAGCGCGTGGGCCGCTCTTGCCGGAGCCGACCAACCAGCCGGCCCAGGCGGTCGGGACGGCGGCCACGGCAATGTCGAGTGCGGCTGCGGCAGGAGTCGGAACCCAGTCGCTGGGACGTCCCGCGGCGTCGATCTGGTTGGGCAGCCGATCCGGCAACCCAGGGCCGCGGACGACGTAGTGAGCCACCACCGCTGCGGTCAGCGCGGCCGGGACGAGCACGGCGGTCCGGAAGGCCGTGGCCGGGGTGCTCTCGAACGGCTCGTCCTCGGCGTCCGGCTCGATCAGGCCGAGCTTCACGGCGGCCGCACCGAAGTTGAGCGTCCAGCCCAGCCCGAAGACGCGCGGGACGAACAGGCGCTCGTCGCGCGGGTTCCACCAGACGCGGGCCATCTTCTCCCCGGTCGGCGGGGTCAGGTCGAGCGGAACCCCGAAGCGTCCAGGCTCGGCGGCCTCGGCTTCACCGAGAGTTGCGGCCAGGGCGGCGACATCGTCTGGCCGGGCAGAGGCGTCCAGGTGGTCGGCGAAGTGGGCGGCCAGCGCCTCGCGCACGGCCTGCCGATCCTCGGCCGCCACCGGGGCGACCAGGGCGTCCAACTTCGCGTTGAGCGCAGCCTGGGTCTTGGGTGCGAGCTCAGCGAGGGAACCGATCACTTCTCTACCTCCACGATCGTGCGAATGGCGGCGGCCAGCTTGGTGAAGGTGGCCGCCATGCCGGCCAGGGCGTCCTGCCCGGCCGGGGTGAGCGCGTAGTACTTGCGGGGTGGTCCGACCGGCGACTCCTGCCAGGTCGAGCTGATCAGGCCGGCCCGGGCCAACCGGGCGACCAGTGGGTAGACCGTGCCGGCGGTGATCGCCAGCTCGGGCTGGGCCGCCAGATCGTCCACCAACTGCGAGCCATAGCGGGGTTCGCGCGCCAGCAGGCCGAGTACGGCCAGCTCGACGACGCCCTTGCGCAGCTGCGAGCCCCAGCCTTCCTGTTCCTTGTCCACGCCTTGATGGTAATGCCAGCTACCTTGTGATGCAAGCTAGCTGGTGTCGCAAGGTTCCATCAGGCCGCGGCCCCGTCGCGAGTTGTTCAACCGCCGGTTGCCGACTGTTCGCAACCGAGAGCTAGCCTCCGGCACAAATGGATGTTGTGAATGCCGCCCAGGTGAGCCTGGCCTCACCGGCAACTCCCACACCGGGATCGACCGTCTTCCTGGCCACCAGGGAGCATGGCTTGGCCATGTGCCTGGCCATCGCAGAGCGGCTCGGGGTGCCGGTGGCCGACCGGATCCTGGTGGTCGCCGATACCAGCCGTAGCTACGAGGTGCAGCCGTCCTTCCCGGTCGAGCAGCGGGCCGGCTATCTGGACGCATTCGCCACAGTCGTCGACTGGAACCAGCTGATCTGGCCGGAGCGGGCCCAGGGATGGACCTGTCAGCCCGGCACGGCAGAGGCCAAGCTCTTCGCTGCGGCAGTGGTGCCCTCCGGACGGACTGTCGATCGGCTGGTGCTGGAGTCCATCCAGGTGCCGCCGGCGGCCGCGCTGGCCGCCCTGTTCCCACGGGCGGAACTGCAGCTCTACTCCGACGGCCTGATGACCTACGGCGGACGTCCGCTGGAGTTCAGCCTGGTCGGCCGGGTGACGGCCATGCACTACCGCGACCTGTTGGGTGGCGTCCGGCCGCGGCTGCTCAGTCAGGCCGACGCCATCGAGGATCAGCCGTACCCGATTGCCGACGTCGAAGCCTTCAGCGTCCATCGCCATCCCGGGGCGGCCGTTGCCGAGGTGACCGGCCCGACCGCGGTGGTGCTGCTGCAGTATCTGGCCCACCTCGGTCTGCTCAGCCGCGCCCGTGAGCTGACCCTCAACCGGCGAATGATCGAGGCGGCACTGGCCTCGGGCGCCGAGCAGGTTCTGGTCAAGGCGCACCCCGCACAGGCCGGTGACCTGGCCGGACTACTCGCCGATCCGCGGGTCCGTCCGTTCGCCGGCGGTGGATCCCTGGAGTCGTGGCTGATCGGGCTCTCCCCGGCGGAACGCGCGCAAGTCACCGTGTTCAGCGCCTTCTCCACCGGCCTGCTCGGGGCCCGTCAGCTGGGGGCCGGCGCCGTGGCCGTGGGCACTGCGGACTTGCTGGCACACCTGCCGGCCGGCGACGGCAACCGGATCCCGGTGGCGATCTGTGATGCGCTGCTGCCGCGGGTGACGATGACCGGGACGCCGACCATCCAGCCGTCCCGCTTCGGCATGGACGAACTCGAGCTGCTGCTGGACCTGCTCAGCTTCACCAACGATCCGGCCGGACGCTGGCGCTCCCGCACCGATGTGGCCGCGCGGCTCTTCGCCCTGCCGACTGAGCGGCGGCAGCTGTTCACCGACTACCTGGCCGATGGCGATCTGCGACTGCTCGGGCTGTTCGAGGCCGACGAGGAGCCGATCACCGAACCGACCCCGCTGCGTGAGTCGGCGCCGCCGGATCGTCCGGTCGACCTCGAGCCCGGCGAGATCGCCCTCAGTGTGGTGATCCCGGCGCACAACATCGGCAACTACTTCGCGGGGCTCAAGGCCAGCATCCTCGGCAACCGCAGCGCCGACATCGAGTGGGTGATCGTCGACGACGGTTCCAGCGACGGCACTCGGCAGCTGCTCGAGACCCTGGCCGAGCAGTTCGGGGAGGTGCGGGTGCTGCACCATGACCGGGCGCTCGGGCCGTCCGCCGCCCGCAACAACGGGATCCGGAACGCCCGCGGTCGCTACATCGCCTTGATGGACGCCGACGACTGGGTGGCGGTCAACTACTTCCCGGCGCTGCGGGACCAGGCATTGCAGCACGGTGCCGATCTGCTCCGGGTCGGCTACTTCGAGGTGATCGGCGGCAAGACCATCGTCCGGCGCCAGCCGGTGCCGCGCCAGGACGTCCCGCTGCCCGCCCGGGAGCTGCTGATGCCGGTCGACCAGAGCGCCGCGGTCGACCTGCCCCAGCCCTGGCTGAACGTGTGCCGCCGCGACTTCCTGCTCGCCAACGGGCTGTTCTTCGACGAGGAGCTGCACACGGCAGAGGACCGCGAGTGGACCTGGCGAGTCTTCCTCAGGGCGGCCTCGGTGGTCAGCTCGAGCACGGTCGGCTACTTCTGGCGGCGTGAGGTGCGCGGCTCGCTGACCCAGATCGGTGATGCCCGCCAGCTGCACTATCTGGCCGCCTATCAGAAGGTGGCCGTGCTGGTCGCCAGTGGCTCCGAGCGGCACTACCTCCCCAAGGTGCACCGGTCGATGGTGGCCATCGGGCTGAGTCATCTGGAGCGGTCCGAGCGGTTGCAGCCCAAGCTCCGGCTGGTCGCCGTGCGGGATCTGCGCCGTGCCCTGCGCAAGCTCAGCGAGCCCGAGCTGATCCTGGCTACCCAGGGCCTGTCGTTCCGGCGGGCCCGGATGCTGAGGATGCTGCGACAAGGCGTCCCGGCACCGCTGGTCCTGCTGATGGCCGGAGGCCGCTCCGCAGTCCGCGGGCTGAGCCGAGCCGTCTTCGGCGGACAACCCGCGGCCCAGCGCTAGCCGGTTCGGCTCGGTTCCCCGATCAGGACGTGAGTGGGGCTGGCTTCAGCCGGCGTGCTTGCGCCGGATCGAGCGGGCGACGTCCGGTCGATCGGTGAAGATGGCGTCCACTCCGAGGTCGAGCATTTCCTTGACCCGCTTGGGGTTGTTCACCACCCACGGACGGGCCTTGATCCCGGCGTCGGCGGCCTTCTTCACCAGCCGGTCGTTGACCCGGCGTCGCGACGGATGCAGCGCGGACGCGCCCAGCTGGGTGGTCCGCTTCCACGGCTTCAGCAGCAAGGACGAGTCGGAGATGATGTAGGCCAGCTCGAACTTGGTCATTCCGGACAGCTTGGCCACCGACTCGTCGCTGAACGAGGACAGCACCACCCGATCGCCCAGCTTGTAGCCGGACAGCGCTTCGAGCACCTTCTCCTCGAGCTCGGGGTAGTCGACGGCGTCGTTCTTCAGCTCGATGTTGATCCGCAGCTTGGTGGGTGCGAGCAGGTCGAGGGTTTCGGCCAAGGTGGGGATCTTGGCCTTCTTGAAGCCCTTCATCCCCGCCGATGCCTGCAGTTTGCTGATCTTGGCCATGCTCAGGTCGCGGATCCAGCCGCGTCCGTCCGTGGTGCGGTCGACGGTCTCGTCGTGGATGACGATCGGGACGCCGTCCTCGGTCAGCTGGACGTCGAACTCGACGCCGTCCGCCTTCTGCTCGATGGCGAGCGCGAAGGCAGCAAGGGTGTTCTCGGGTGCGTCATGACGTGCGCCCCGATGGGCCCAGATCTGGGTCATTGAGTCTCCTGGCGGCTATGGTCGCAATGTGACTGTACGCCAACTGACGCCGATCGATGCCATCGCGAACAAGTACACCGCTGCGCTGGCCGAGCTCAATCCGATCCTCGCCACCGAGGCCGGGATCGCCGGCCACGACCACCAGCTCCCCGACCTGTCCCCGGACGGTCTGAGCGAGATCACCGCGCTCACCACGCGCACCCTGACCGAGCTGGCCGCAGCACCGGTCGCCGACCAGACCGACGAGGTGACCAAGGCCGCGCTCACTGATCGGCTCCAGCTGCACCTGCAGCTGGACGCCAGCGGCGATCTGTTGGCCGACCTGAACGTGATCGCCTCACCGCTGCAGGGACTGCGGGACGTGCTGGATCTGATGCCGACCGCGACCACCCAGGACTGGGCCAACGTGGCCTCCCGGGTCCGGCTGGTCCCCGAGGCGGTCCGCGGCTACATCGCCTCGCTGCGCGAAGGCGCCCGGCGCGGACTGGTCTCGGCTCAGCTGCAGGTGGACGAGGGGATCAAGCAGGCCAGCGAACTGGCCGACCCGAAGAGCTCCTTCTTCGTGACCTTCCTGGCCGGCGCCACCCCGGACGGCACCGCGGCCAGTGGGCCCCTGGCCCACGACCTTGAGGTGGCCGGACGGGCCGCCGCGGCCGCCTACGGAGAGCTTGTCGAGTTCCTCAGTGACGAGCTGCGTCCGCTGGCTCCGGCCGACGACGCCGTCGGTCGCGAGCGTTATGCCTTGTGGTCGCACGAGTTCGTGGGTGCGGTGGTCGACCTCGACGAGACCTACGAGTGGGGCTTGGACGAGCTGGAGCGGATGGCCGCCGAGCAGCAGACGATCGTCGAGCAGCTGGCCGGACCGGGCGCCACCATGGCCGATGCCGTCGCTCTGCTGGACAACGACCCGGCCCAGCAGCTGCACGGCACCCAGGCCTTGCAGGAGTGGATGCAACGGACCGCGGACGAGGCCATCGCCGCCCTGGACGGCGTCCACTTCGACATCGCCGAGCAGCTGCGCCGGATCGAGTGCCGGATCGCCCCGACCGAGAACGGCGGCATCTACTACACCGGACCCAGCGACGACTTCACGCGTCCGGGACGGATGTGGTGGTCGGTGCCGCCGGGCGTGACCACGTTCGCGCCGTGGCGGGAGAAGACCACGGTCTACCACGAGGGCGTCCCCGGACATCACCTCCAGATCGCCCAGGCCGTGGCCAACCGCGACCAGCTCAACGACTGGCGTCGGCTGATCAGCTGGAGTTCCGGACACGGCGAAGGCTGGGCGCTGTACGCCGAGCGGCTGATGCAGGAGTTCGGCTTCATGGACGATCCGGCCGACCGTTTGGGCCTGATCGACGGCCAGCGGATGCGGGCCGCCCGGGTGGTCGTGGACATCGGCGTGCACTGTCGGATGAAGGCCCCACAGCGCTGGGGCGGCGGCATCTGGAACGCCGAGAAGGCCTGGGAGCTGCTGAAAGCCAATGTGAACATGGACCACGCCTTCCTGCGCTTCGAACTGAACCGCTACCTGGGCTGGCCGGGCCAGGCCCCGTCCTACAAGATCGGCCAGCGGCTGTGGGAGCAGGCCAGGGAACAGGCCCGAGTCGCGGCCGGGCCGTCCTTCGACCTGAAGGCCTGGCACGCCACGGCGTTGAACCTCGGTTCGGTGCCGCTGGCGGTGCTGCCGCAGGCGCTGGCCTGAGCCGGCCCAGCACCCGCGATCACACCTGGAGATCGTTTGCGATATCCCTTTCTGGCTACGGGATCCACTGCTAGATTCCGCGCATGACGGTGGAACTTGCGCATGATGTTCAGGGCTCCGGCCCACTGCTGGTCCTGGTTCACGGCATCACCGAGAACCGGCACTCCTGGGATCCGATCACGGCCGACCTGGCTGCTACCCACCGGGTGCTCCGGGTCGATCTGCGCGGCCACGGCGAGTCGCCGTACGCCGATGCCTACGACGTGGCCAGCTTGGCCGCCGACATCGCACCGCTGGTGGACGAGCCGCCGCTGATCGTCGGGCACTCCTTGGGTGGCACCGTGGTCACCGCCTATGCGTCCCAGTTCGAGACCCGGGGCGTGGTCAACATCGATCAGACGCTGAACCTGGCTCCCATGCAGGCCGGACTGCTGCAGCAAGCCGAGTTGCTGCGCGGCGAGGCCTTCCCCATGGTGATGGACGCCCTGTTCGACTCCCTGCGCGGTCAGGTGGACGACGCCGGCTGGCAGCGGCTGAGCCAGCTACGGCGCTACGACCAGTCGGTGGTCCTCGGCATCTGGGGGATCATGCTGGACAACTCCGCTGAGGAGTTGGCCGCAGCGGTGAGCGCCATGACCACCGGGATCGACGTGCCGTACCTGGCGCTGAACGGCTTCGATCTGGGCCCGGACTACGCGGATTGGCTGACCGAGCAGATCCCCGGCGCGGTGGTTGAGACCTGGAACGGTGTGGGTCACTACCCGCAGCTGGTCCACCCGGCCGACTTCCTGGCCCGACTGGCCGCCTTCGAGGCCGAACTGGGCTGAGCCTGGCGAGCCGGGCGCGCTACGGCGTCCGGCTCAGTTGCCCAGCCACTGCTTTGCGGCCGCCGCCAGCGCGGCGCTGCCCACACTGATGGTCGGCTCGATGACCGGCGCATAACCCGAGGAGTGGTTGGACGGGATCGTGGCCAGCACTCGCATGAGGCCGGCCGCGTCGGTGGCCTCGGCGAACAGGGCCGGATCGGCTCCACCCAGGACCCAGTACACGCACGGCACCCCGGCCGCCGTGGCCAGGTGCCCGACATCCTCGCTGCCGGTCAACGCTCCCTGATCGATCAGCCGTGGCCCGACCACGCCGGCCAGCGCGGTGGCGGTGCGGGCGCTGGCGTCCGGATCGTTGAACAGCAGCGGCAACTGATCGGTGTAGACGATCTCGGGCTCCCGCGGCGCGCCCGAGGCCAGTGCTTCGGCGCGAATGATCCGCTCGACCGAGGCCAGCACCTTCTCGCGGACGGTGTTGTCGTAGCTGCGGACGTTCACTTCCAGCTCGGCCCGGTCGGGAATGATGTTCATCTTGGTGCCGGCGTGCAGAGTGCCCACCGTGACCACGGCGGAGTCGCCGCCGGCCACCTCGCGGGACACGATCGTCTGCAGCCGCAGCACCACGGCCGCGGCCATCACGATCGGGTCGACGCAGGCCTCCGGACGCGACCCGTGCCCACCCGCGCCGAACAAGGTCACCTTCAGGGCGTCCGAGCTGGCGAAGGCCGGGCCGGGATGCAGGCCCAGGTAGCCGGCCGGCAGCGGGCCGACGTGCTGGCCGAGCACCACGTCCGGGCGTCCGAACCGCTCGTACAGGTCGTCCGCGAGCATGGCCAGCGCCCCGGTGCCCAGTTCCTCAGCCGGCTGACCGACCAGCATCAGAGTGCCGGTCCAGGACGGGTCGGCGGCCAGCTGAGCGGCCGCGCCGAGCAGGCAGATCACGTGCATGTCGTGGCCGCAGGCGTGCATGACCGGGACGTCCTTGCCGTCGGGGTCGATCCCGCGCGCCGTGCTCGCGTAGTCCAATCCGGTGCTCTCGGCGACCGGCAGCCCGTCCATGTCTGCGCGGAGCAGGACGGTCGGCCCTTCTCCGCGGCTGAGCAGCCCGACCACGCCGGTGCCACCGACTCCGGTGTGCACCTGGTAGCCCAGCGCAGTCAGCGACTGAGCCAGCACGTCCGCGGTCTGGACCTCCTGGTTGGAGAGCTCGGGGTGGGCGTGCAGCCAGCGATATACCTCGGCCAAGCCCGCGGCGTCCGTGCTGGGATCGACGATTGGTCGGCTGGTCATGACTCCTCCTCACGCGCCGCCCCGATTGCGGCTGGGAGTCAGCCTAGGACGACCGGACGGCTTCGGCGCCGTCCCTCACCGAACCGGATGGACGAGTCGGTCGAGGTCAGCAGGTACCCTTCAACCACACTGCAGAAGGGGAGGGCAATGCCACCGCTGGAGATCGCGGCCTGGGTGATCGGTGCCGTCGGCTTGGCCGGGGTGGCCTGGGCATTCTTCAAGAGCGACAGCCTGCGGGTGCGGCTCGGGGCGCTGGGCGTCTTCGGCGTCGCGTACCTCGGAATCCTGGCCCTGGGCTGGGGCACCATCGAGTGGTTCAACGCGACCACCATCGGCTTGGCGGCCATCGCGTTGCTATCCCGGATGAAGGCGCCACTGGCTCCCAAACCGAGCAGTGACGCCGCGCCGGTCACGGACGTCACCGACGCTGAAGTCGTGGACGATTCCGCCCAGGAGGCTGCTCGGCCCACGGACGAAACCCAGCCGCCCGCCTGACGGGCTCTATCCCTGCTTGTCAGCGGGTTTTTCCGGAACTGATAGGCCGATTCGGCTCTGTGTGCAGCCGTTCGTGATCCGCTGTGCATATCCTGAGCAGGATTGCTGATCTACCCGGAACGGACATGGCAATGAAGCCCTCTTTGGTGATCTCGGCAGTTCTCATCGGACTTGGCTGGTCGCTCGCACCGGCGGTGCCCGCGATGGCCACCCCCCTTGAGAAGCCGGTGGTGATTCAGCCGTTGGTCGGCGCTGACCGAGCCATCGACATCAAGGGAAGTTCGACCGCCGACCGCGCCGTCGTCCAGACCTACTCGGCCAACGGCACCAGCGCACAGGCCTTCACTTTCGCTGACTGCGACGACGCGGGCTGGTGTGTGGTGAAGAACGTGAACTCCGCGAAGTGCTGGGAGGTCAAGGGTGCCAGCGCCGCCCGCGGCGCGGTGGTCCAGCAGAACACCTGCACCGCCGGCACCGGGCAGAAGTGGCAGCGGGTCAGCCTCGGCCGCGGGATCTACAGCGTGCGCAGCGATATCGGGGCGAACCGGTGGCTGGACGTCCGTGGCGGTGCGGCGGCGAAGGGCACCCGGCTCCAGGTCTGGACCCGGAACAGCTCCAAGGCTCAGCGGTTCCGCCTGGTGGCGGCCCCGGATTGGCGCCTCAACTACGACCAGGTGGACGAGACCACCGCGCTGAAGGTCAGCCTGACCGATCTGGACTCGCTGGCCGGGCAATGGGCCACCGAGGTGTCGCTGACCGCGAAGTTGAACTACGGCTCGACGACGATGCGTACCGTCACCGTCAAGAAGGCGCTGTCGGCGGTCGGCCCGGACGGCAGCTTCAGCTTCGACGTCGGCGACTACGGCAACTGGACCCTCACCGGAGAGTTCCGCAAGGGCAAGGCCAAGGTGAGGACGATCCCGTCCACGAAGGTGGGCGTGACGGCCAGCGAGTACATCATCGCCCCGCTGACCGGGACCATGCCGGTGACCATGTTCAGCACCTCGCTGTGGGGCAGCGGTTCGGCCCGCGGTGCGGGGAACTCCATTCCGGTCATCGCCCAGCTCTCTCGGGCTCGACAGTGGGACTGGACCAAGTTGCCGCGGGGCGTCCACGCCGTTCCGTACCTGACTGCGACGCAGTACTCGAACCCGGTGAACGGGAACCGCATGATCGAGGATCTCGCTCCGCTGCGGGCCTACCTGAAGGATCTGCGGGCGCTCGATCCGGACTCGGTCTTCCACCTCTATGTGAACGACTATCACGTGCTCGCGGTGCAGTCGCTGCTCTACGCGAACAGGATTCCGGCGGACAACTACACCATCACCCTGCTCTCCGACGGCGGCTTCTCCTACCAGAAGTTCGCGGCAACCTATGCCCAGGACCCGGTGACCACGCATGACCGGTTGGTCTCGGAATGGCAAGCGGCCAAGGACTACGCCTATGCCAACGGCACAGTGCTCGCGTCGCTGAACGTCGCCACGGCACAGGACTACATCTGGGCCGCAGTGAAGAGCGAGCCGTTGGCGAAGTGGTGGCTGACCCGTCCGACGCTGCTCACCTCGGCCGGGGACAGCAATGTCTTCGCCACCGCGGTGGCTCGCGACCCCCAGGTGAACACCTTGTCGATCAGTGCCCGGCTGACCGCCATCAAGGGCGAAGGCGACGCCGCCCTGGCGGAGTTCAAGGCGCTCTACCGGTTCAACGACGCCTACTTCGCCGCATCCACTGCGAGCGGACGCGACGTGATGATGTTCCTGGGGACGCGGCTGGAGAACGAAGTCGGGTTCACCGACTACGCCGGGTTCACGATGAAGTACTACGGGTCCGTCTACGACTACTACTACAAGGGTCATCCGGCGACGCCGACCATGTTCTCGCCCACCAAGGCCGCGCAGCTGAAGGCCATGAAGATCACTGACGTGGACTCCTCGGTGGCTGCCGAGCTGATCCTCTTCTTCAACCCGGAGATCTATCTGTCGGGCTACCCGTCGTCCACGTACCTGTCGGTGAGTGATCCGGAGATGGCCAAGGGCTTGTTCGGCCTGACCAAGGCGCAGGGCCTGGCCTCGTCCAGCCCCAGCTACTCGATCATGAAGTGGTTCATGGCCCCGAAGACGTCTTACTCCGGCGAGATCGCCGCGCTGCCAGGTGACTTCGTCGTCGAGTTCGCCGACTCGGTGGTGGCCAACAAGGGCTACAACATCGCGCTGTGGGATTCGGCGAACAAGACCATCACCTACTACAAGCTGGTCGACGGCACCTACCAGAAGGTCGCCGGCTGAGCCTGGCCATCCACCGGTCGCCCGTAATGGTGGGGTGACCGGGACGACGGTGCGTTCACAGCGTGCGCGGAGACTCGTCGGTGTCGCCCAGCCGGGGCCACTCGCGGTTGCGGTTCTCCAGGGTCGGCCACGGTTCGCCCGCAGTGAAGGGTTCGATCTCCACGGCGTCCGGCTCGACTCCGGAGCTCTTCAGTGCGGCGTTCGGCAGGTAGCCGGCGAACTCCGGGGAGACCTGCTCGGCCAGCCAGTCCCGCTCGATCTGCTCGCGAGGGACGTTCGGGACCGCAGGCAGCTCGGCCAGCCCTGCACTGAGTCGCTGCAGCTCGCTCGCGAGTCGGCCGGCCGGTGGCCCCGCCACCCGCCACGCCTCCGACGAGGTCGACATCCCCGTGGCCTTTGCCGCGGAAAGAGCCAGAGCGGCCAGGTCCGGGTTGGCCAGCTTTCCGCCGGTGGAGCCGACCTGCAGCACAGTCATCCAGGCCACCAGTCCGATCCCGGCGACCACCGGAACCGCACCCCAGAGCTTCTGAGGGCCCAGGAAGATCCACACCATCAGCGCCAGCGTGGGGAGGGCCACCGCGAGTCCGTATCGGAGCTTCGCCCGTCCGGGGTAGTAGACGAATGAGGGGTATCCGGGGCTCCGCCAGGTGGACACCGGCGGGCTGAGGTAGAGCACATCGAGGCGATGGCTGAAGCTGCTCGGACGCGGCTCGGTTCGCATGACTGATCCTGGGGTGGGTGGATCGCCGGTCGCTTCCGGCTTGTTCCCAGGCTAGTCAGTGGGCACCGGCAGCGGTGCTGCTTTCGGTTCGCCAGATGCCGGGCCGGGCAACAGAAAAGCCCGGGTCGATGACCCGGGCCGCAGCCAGTGGAACTGACTCGATCTGCGCGCTCGGAGGGACTCGAACCCCCAACCTTCTGATCCGTAGTCAGATGCTCTATCCATTGAGCCACGAGCGCAGGAAAGCGTCCTCAACACTACTCGACCCGGAAGGGGGAGTCCAACCGAGCCCCGATTCGGCCTAGCAGTCCTGCCCAATGAGTTTGACCGGTCATCTGGTGGACGCAAGACTCCAAATCAGCTGGTAGTGACTTGAACGGGCCAGGATGGAGACGTCCGGTCCCGAGGAAGTACCGTCCAAGGAGGACGCATGGCAACCGATTCAGCGGTCGTGATCGATGGCGCTCCGACCAACACCCCGCAGGCACTTGTGGACTGGGTGGCCGGGGTCGCCGCCCTCACCCAGCCCAGTGCCGTCCACTGGTGTGACGGCTCCGTCGATGAGCGGATCACCTTGGAGTCGCTGCTGGTCGCGTCGGGGACGTTCATCAGACTCAACCCGGTCTTGCGTCCGGACAGCTTCCTGGCCCGCTCCGAGCCGGGCGACGTGGCCCGGGTCGAGGCGTCCACCTACATCTGCTCGGCCGACCCGACCGATGCCGGCCCCACCAACAACTGGGCCGATCCCACCCAGATGCGGACCACCTTGGCCGGGCTGTTCGCCGGCTCCATGCGCGGCCGGACCATGTACGTGGTGCCGTTCTCGATGGGGCCGGTCGGCAGTCCGCTGGCCCGGCTCGGCGTCGAGCTGACCGACTCGGCCTATGTGGTCTTGAACATGCGGATGATGACCCGGATGGGTGCCGATGCCCTGGCCAGGATCGCCGAGGGCGAGTACTGGGTGCCCGCCGTGCATTCGGTCGGCTACCCGCTGATCGACGGCTACGGCAACCGGCGTCCGGACGTCACCTGGCCGTGCAATGACACGAAGTACATCACCCACTTCCCGGAGACCCGGGAGATCTGGTCGTTCGGCTCCGGCTACGGCGGCAACGCCCTGCTCAGCAAGAAGTGCTTCGCGCTGCGGATCGCCTCGGTGATCGGACGCGACGAGGGCTGGCTGGCCGAGCACATGCTGGTCCTGCGGATGACCAGCCCCGCGGGGCGGGAGTATCACCTGGCCGCGGCGTTCCCGTCCGCCTGCGGCAAGACCAACCTGGCCATGCTGCGTCCGACCATCCCGGGCTGGAAGGTGGAAACGGTCGGCGACGACATCGCCTGGATGCATCCCGGCCCGGACGGCCGGCTGTACGCCATCAATCCCGAGCGCGGCTTCTTCGGGGTGGCGCCGGGCACCAGTGAGGGCACCAACCCGGTTGCGCTGCACGCACTGAGCCACGATGTGATCTTCACCAATGTCGCCCTCACCGACGACGGAGACGTCTGGTGGGAGGGTCTGACCAAGACTCCACCGGCTCACCTGATCGACTGGCAGGGCCACGACTGGACTCCCGAGTCCGGACGTCCGGCCGCCCATCCGAACAGCCGGTTCACCGTGACCGCCGACCAGGCCGAGACCATTTCGCCGGACTGGGAGGCGCCCGACGGCGTCCCGATTGACGTGATCCTGTTCGGTGGCCGGCGGGCCAGCAACGTCCCGCTGATCAGTGAGTCGTACGGCTGGGAGCACGGCGTCTTCGTGGGCGCCACCGTCTCCAGCGAGCAGACTGCGGCCGCCGAGGGCACCGTCGGCGCATTGCGTCGCGACCCGTTCGCCATGCTGCCGTTCTGTGGCTACAACATGGCCGACTACTGGACGCACTGGCTGAAGGTCGGCAAGGGCCTGGCCAATCCGCCCCGGATCTTCCAGGTGAACTGGTTCCGCAAGGCGGCCGACGGCCACTGGCTGTGGCCGGGCTTCGGCGACAACTCCCGTCCGATCGAGTGGGCGCTGCGCCGGGTCGGCGGCGAGGTCGGCGCGGTCGCCGCGATCAGCGGACGGCTGCCGCGGCCCGAGGACCTGAACCTGGACGGCCTGCGGCTGCCGTCCGCCGATCTGGCTGAGCTGTTCAGCCTGGACCCGCACGCCTGGGCCGACGAGGCCACCTTGACCGAGGCCTACTTCAGCCAGTTCGGCGACAAGCTGCCGGCCGAGCTGACCAGTCAGCTGGCCGAACTCCGCGATCGGATCGCGCGAGTGAAGGCCGCCGAGTAGGCCGCAGTCAGGACAGCGGCCAGCGGCCGCGCTGGTAGGACGGCGGGTAGGCCAGCCGATCCGCCTGGCCGAGTTCGGCTGCGGCCCGGTACGGCCAGGACGGCTCGCGCAGCGCCACCCGGGCCAGCGCGATCACGTCCACCTCGCCGGAGTCGAGGATCTGCTGGGCCTGGGCCGGGTCGGTGATCAGCCCGACCGCGCTGACCGGCAGCCCACCGGCCCGGACGGCCTTGGCCGCGCCGACCTGGTAGCCGGGGCCGATCGTGATCTTGGCCGGCGCATTGCCACCGGTGGAGACATCGACGAAGTCGACGCCGTGTTCGCCGAGCATCCGGGCCACCTCGGCGGCCTCATCGAGAGTGAACCCGCCATCGATCCATTCGGTGGCCGAGATCCGGACCAACAGCGGCTTGCCGGCCAGCCAAACCGCCCGGACCGCGTCGGCCACTTCCAGCAGCAGCCGGGCCCGGTTGGCCAGCGAGCCGCCGTAGCCGTCGGTGCGCTGGTTGGACAGCGGCGAGAGGAACTGGAACAGCAGGTAGCCGTGGGCGGCGTGCAGTTCGACGGCGTCGAAGCCGGCCGCGTCGGCCCGCTGTGCGGCGGCGGCAAAGGCAGCGACCACCTCGGCCAGGTCTTCGGTGGTGGCTTCCCGAGGTTCGGCCAGGCCTGGGAATGCGATCGCCGAGGGTCCGATGGTCGGCCAGCCGCCATCGGCGACCGGGACCGACCCGGACTTACCGTCCACGCCGAACTCGCGGTAGGTGGAGCCCTTGCGTCCGGCGTGCTGCAGCTGGACGGCCATGGCTGCACCCTGGCTGTGCACGAACTCGACGACCCGCGCCCAGGCGTTCTGCTGGCTGGTGTTCCACAGGCCCGCGCACCACGGGGTGATCCGGCCTTCGGGCAGCACCCCGGTCGCCTCGGCGATGATCAGGCCGAAGCCGCCGGTGGCCCGGGCGCCGTAGTGGACCAGGTGCCAGTCGTTGGGGACGCCATCGCGCTCCTCGCACTGGTACTGGCACATCGGGGCCAGGAAGATCCGGTTCTTGATGGTCAGCTCGCGCAGCTGAATTGGGTCGAAAAGGGACGGCATGGTTACAGGTTAGGGACGGGTTGGTTGCAGCCGCCAAATCGTCCCGAAACCGGGCCTAGCCTCGGCGTCGAGGAGGTGATTCCGGGTGCCCGACACGGTCGGCTGGTTGCAGCACGATGCCGCTGCCGGTGGGACGCCCGGAGTCAGCAGCCTGGCCGCCACAGCGAGTTCGCGACTGCGTCCCGGGCGGGCCTTGGTGCCCGTGTCCGGTGATGCGGCGGACGCGCTGTGGCTGGCCGGGCGAGGCTGGCAGGTCACGGCAGTGTCGGCCGATGTGGTCACGGTGAGCCGGATCGCCGCCCAGGCTGCGTTGTTCAATGCCCCGGTCGAGGCGATCACGGCCGACCTGCTCGACTATCGTCCCGAGCCCGCGGGCTACCGGCTGATCCTGGTCGGCGATCTGGAGTTGGCCTGGCCGCAGTTGCGCCGGCTGCTCACCCGGCTGGTCCCCGGCCTGGCCCCCGACGGCCATCTGGCCGTGCTCGGACCGGACACCCGCAATCTCGAGGTCGGCTTCGGTGGGCCGGCCAACCCGGAGTTGCTCACCTCGTCCGACCAGCTGGTCGACCTGCTCACCGGCTTGGAGCTGCAGGTGATCCGCTCCGAAGTGGTCCGCCGGGAGTCGGCGGCCGACGGTGGTCACCGCTACTGGCTGGACCACCTGATCGAGGCGGTCCGCCCGATCGAGCTCTGAGTCAGGGGCTCTCCCGGCTACCGTCCACTCGATGCCGGCGGCGTCGACGGCACGGGATCGGCGTGTTGCGGCACCGCGAACGGGCCGAGGTCGAGATCGAAGGCGTCGCCCAACCTGCTCAGGTCGGCGGCGTTCTGACCGAGTCCGAACACGCTGCCGTCTGCCTCGTTGCCCTTGGCGAGCAGGCTCTTTCTCGGGATGACCAGGTGCATCACGGTGCCGTCAGGATCGGTCGCACCGGGCGGCCGCGGGCAGTTGCGGCAGACGAACCCGCCGCGCAGCTGAATCACCCAGACCGAGGTGTCGATGACTGGCTCGGAATGGCCGACATTGATGAACTGCTCCGCCTTGTCCAGGCTGGTGAGGACGGCCTGGGCGGTGATCCTGGTGGTGCCGTATCCCTCGGCCTGGGCGGCGGCTCGGGCCCGCCGGGTGAGCTCGTCGATCTCAGCGGTCGGCCCCGGGCCGATCCGCGTTGTCTGCGGTGACCCGGTGGGCAGGCTGGCCGTCGGGGTCTCGGTCACCGGTATGGCCGGGATCCCTCTGGGCCAGCTCGCGATGCCCACCGCGCCGGCCACCACGACCGCCACAGCGGTGGCGACCGCCACTCGGGCATGGCGCCGTTGTGCTTGGCGAGCCAGGGCTCGCTCGGCGTCGAGAGGCGGGACCGGTGGTGCTTGCCAGGCCTGGCCGGTGCTGCGCAGGAGTTCCTCCACGTCCATTACAGGTAGTCCTCTCCGAGAAGGGTGCGCAGCCGAGCCCGGGCGTCCGAGAGCGTCGACTTCACGGTGCCTTCCGCGCATCGCATCACCTGCGCCACGTCGGTGATCGGCAGGTCGAGGTAGTAGTGCAGCTCGACGGCCAGCCGCTGCCGGGACGGCAGCCGGCAGACGGACCGCTCCATATCGAGCTGCGCCGTGCGGTCGACGTCCGTCGGGAGCGGGACGAGCTGCTGGGGACTGCGGTTGGTGAACAGCCGGGCCGCGGACCGGCGGGCCTTCCAGCGCTGGTCGGCGGTGATGGCCAGCAACCAGTTCCTGGCGGTGCCACGGGACGAGTCGAACTGGCCGCGCTTTCGCCAGGCGGCGGCCAGCGCCTCCTGCAGGATGTCGTCACGGTCATCGCCGGAGCGGGCGGCCAGGTAGGCCATCGCCGCCCAGTGCGGCTCGATCCAGGCGGTGAATCCGTCGACGGTGCGCAGGTCGGGGACCGGGTCGGACGCGTCCATGCCCGACCAGGTCGAAGCCTCCTTGGCCTGCTCCACACTTGAATCTACCCCGCGGGTGCAGGTCCGGTTGGGTCGAGTCTGAGACCAATCGGACGGGCCTTGTGACCGCGTTCCTCCCGTGCTCGGCTGATGAGAGCGGTTGCCGACCGGCGTGATAGCGTCCCGCTTCTACGACGCCGTAAGGGGACTGCGATGGGTGACTTCCGCGATCCGAGCCTGCCGATCGAGGAGCGCATCGACGACCTGCTCGGTCGGCTCACCCTGGCCGAGAAGGTCGGTCAGATGCTGATGCTCGACGCCCGCGAGGATCTCGAGGACGCGATCGTGGCCCGGCATGCCGGGTCGATCCTGCACACCTCTCCCGAGCTGTTGCCGGTGGCTCATCGGATGGCCGCCGAGCAGCGGCTGGCCATCCCGCTGCTGGTCGCCGACGACGGCATCCACGGCCACTCGTTCTGGCCGGGCGCCACCATCTTCGGCACCCAGTTGGCCTTGGCCTGCTCGTGGGACGCGTCCCTGGTCGAGGAGTCCGCGCGGATCACGGCGTCCGAGATGGCCGCCACCGGCATGCACTGGACGTTCTCGCCGGTGCTGTGCATCAGCCGCGACCTGCGTTGGGGACGGGTGAACGAAACCTTCGGCGAGGACCCGTATCTGCTCTCGGTCCTCGGCGAGGCCATGGTCCGCGGCTACCAGGGCGACGGGCTGACCGATCCCGAGGCGGTGCTGGCTTGTGCCAAGCACTTCGCCGGCTACTCCGAAACTCAGGGCGGCCGGGACGCCAGCGAGGCCGACCTGACCCCGCGCAAGCTGCGCTCGTGGTTCCTGCCCCCGTTCGAAGCGGCAGTGCGCGGCGGGGTGGGCACCGTGATGATCGGCTACCAGTCGATGGACGGCGTCCCGATCACTGCGAACCGGTGGCTGCTCAACGACGTCCTCAAGGACGAATGGGGCTTCGACGGGCTGTTGGTCACCGACTGGGACAACGTCGGACGGATGGTCTGGGAGCAGCAGATCTGTGCCGACATCGCCGAGGCCGCCGTGGTGGCCGTCCGGGCCGGCAATGACGTGGTGATGACCACCCCCAGCTTCTTCGAAGGCGCCCAGGAGGCGGTGTCCCGCGGGCTGATCACCGAGGCCGACATCGACGAAGCCGTCCGCCGGGTGCTGCGGACGAAGTTCCGGCTGGGCCTGTTCGAGGACCCTCGTCATCCTGATCTGGCTCGTCAGCGCGCGATCGGCAGCTCTGAGCGGGCCGAGCTGAACCTGCAGATCGCCCGGCGCAGCCTGGTCCTGCTCCGCAACGATGGCACCCTGCCGTTCACCCAGGAGGCGGGTGGCGGGCCGCGGATCGCGGTGATCGGCCCCAACGCGGACGACCCGCAGGCCATGCTCGGCGACTGGGCCGGTAACTCCGGCCAGGTGCCGTGGCTGCCCGACGGCCAGCCGCGGGAGATGATCGACACCGTGCTGGACGGCTTCCGGCAGCTGGTGGGCTCGGATGGCCAGGTCAGCTACGCCCTCGGCGCCGAGATCGGCGAGCTGCATCCCGACCCGGCCGGCGGCACCTTCGCCGATGGACAGCCGCGTCCACCGCTCTTCGTGGCTGCCGAGCCCGATGCTGCGTTGATCGCCGAGGCCGTGGCCGCCGCGCAGGCCTCCGAGTTGGCCGTGGTCGTCCTCGGCGACACGGTGGCCCTGAACGGGGAGACCTGCTCGACGGCCACCCTCGACCTGCAGGGCGGCCAGGTGGCGCTGCTGGACGCCGTGGTGGCCACCGGCACCCCGACCGTGGTGGTGCTGGTTCAGGGCAAGCCGAGCACACTGCCGGCGTCCGCGCTGCAGGCATCCGCGATCATCGAGGCATTCAACCCGGGCATGCGCGGCGGACGGGCGATCGCCGAACTCGTGCTGGGCCTGATCGAGCCCAGCGGACGGCTGCCGATCTCGTTCGCCCGGCACGTGGGCCAGCAGCCCATCTACTACAACCAGATCCGCGGTCAGCACGGCGACCGCTACGCCGACCTCACTCAGGATCCGCTGTTCGCCTTCGGTGAGGGGCTGTCCTACACCGAGCTCGGCTACGCGGAGCTCAAGTTGGAGTCCGAGGCCATCACCGCGGACGGGCTGCTCCGGTTCGGCGTGACCGTGTCGAACACCGGCGCCCGGCCGGCCCTGGAGACCGTCCAGGCCTACGTGAGCGATCTGGTGACCAGCGCCACCTGGGCCGATCAGGAGCTGAAGGCCTTCACTCAGGTCGAAGTGGCGCCCGGCGCCAGCGTCCGGGTGGAGCTGGAGATTCCGGCCGCGGCCTGCACGATCGTCAACGCCCGCGGCGAGCGCGCTGTCGAATCCGGGGACTTCGAACTCCGGGTGGGGCACAGCTCCCGCCGAGCCGACCAGCTCGTCCGTCGGTTCCGGATCGGGGCACCCGCCTAGCAGCCCACCAGGTCGGCCGGCCTCGCAAGCTGTGAGTTATCCGGCGACATCGCCGCCCAACTCACAACTTGGGCAGACGAGGGGTAGGCGGCTACCGTCCCGGTTCGGGAGGCGCACCGCGCGTCCTCGACCCATGCTCTGGCACCGACTCGGCGCGCGTGATGGACGATCTGGTGGCACCCCTTGACGCTTTCCTTACGACGTGAATATAGTTCCCTCACATCGTGAGGAAAGGGTGTCATGGCTGCCACCGTTGAGCATCTCCGGCGTGCGAATCGAGCCCGAGTGCTGGAACAGCTGGTGTACTCCGGCTCGATGAGTCGGACGGTCCTCGGCCGCCGCCTGGAGCTGTCCTCAGGCGGAATCACCAACATCGTGGACGACCTGGTCGCCGACGGTCTCGTGGTGGAAGAGGGGACCAGAGCCACCCGCGGACGCCCCGTGACTCTGCTCAAGCCGAACGCGGATGCGGCGCTGTTCATCGGCGCCGAGGTCGGCGAGCGGGACGTCGCGGTCGAACTCTTCGATCTCTCGATGACCCTGCGTGAGTCCGCCAGCCGGGAGCTGCGCGACGGACGGTCCGACCCCACCTTGGTGGGTGCTCTCCTGCGAGACGCGGTGGACGAGATTGTCGCCCGTCACCCCGGCCGGGTGAGCGGAATCGGCCTGGCTGTGCCGGGCACCGTCGAGACCCCCGGTGACGGCGGCGACCCGATCGTGTACGCGCCGAGCCTGGGTTGGAAGCCGACGCCGGTTTCGGTGCTGCTGGATGCAGAGATCCCGGTCTTCGCCGAGAACGCGACCAGCGTGACGGCCTTGGCCGAGCAGCGACTCAACCGCGACGACAACCGCTCGCACTTCACGGTCGCCCACCTGGGCCGCTGGGTGGGGCTCGGTGCCGTGATGAACGGCGAGCTGGTCCGCGGCAGCAATGGGATGGCGGGTCAATGGGGCCACACCACGGCCGAGCCGACCGGTCCGCTGTGTCGATGCGGCTCTCGCGGTTGCCTGGAGTCCCTGATTGGTGCAGAGGCTCTCCTCGGGCAGTGGCACGCCGCCGGCGGACCCGACCAGACCGGCTCCGGCTGGGATCGGATCACCGCGCTGTGCGAGGCCGCCCGTGACGGCGACCCGATCGCCTCTGGGGTGGTCGCCGATGCGCTGCAGCGCCTGGGGATCTCCCTCGGCAATGTGATCACCCTGCTCAATCCGGAGCGGGTGTTCATCTCCGGCTGGGTCGGGCTGAGGTTGATGCACTACTTCGGGGCGGAGCTCGAGGCGGCAGTGACGTCCCACGCCTTCGGGCCGAGCACCAAGACCCTCCAGATCGTCCCCACCAGCTTCGGCGGCGATACGACGGCCGTCGGAGCGGCTCTGATTCCCCTGGCCCGGTTCATCGAGCAGATCGCCGCCGGGCCGGCAAAGGCAAGTTCCTGACCACAGCAGCAAGAAGACAAGGAGAAGCAATGATGCACTCACGCAGGGCCGCAACTGCTCTTGTAGCGACACTCATTCTGGCCACGACTGCCGCCTGCGCGGCGGCCCCCGCAGCCTCGACCAGCCCGTCGGGAAGCGCCTCCGCGAGCAGCAGCGCAGCTGCATACGGAAAGACGCTCACCGTATGGGTGATGGGCGACTCAGCCACCAAGTTCGAGCAGCTGATCGCGCCGTTCGAGACGCAGACCGGGATCGATGTCACTGTCGAGGCGGTTCCGTGGGACAGCGTCAACGACCGGCTGACCAGTGCGGTCGCCTCCGGCAAGGGCCCGGACGTCACGCAGATCGGCCTTTCCCAGCTGGCCAGCTTCCTCAAGGGCGATGCGTTGGCGGACGTGTCGGCCGACCTGGCCGCCTACCCGAACCTGGCCGAGTCCAACTTCCCGAGCGCCGTCGCGAGCACGGCGCTGAACCCGTCCGGCGGGGTCTACTCGGTCCCCTGGATCGCCGACACCCGGGTGCTCTTCTATCGCTCGGATCTGCTCAGCGCGGCCGGCATTTCCGCCCCTCCGAAGACGTGGGACGAGCTTCGCGCCGATGCCAAGAAGCTCACCGACAAGTCCGCGAAGCGCTACGGCTACTACATCCCGCAGTGGGACGCGCCGCTGCCGGTGACCTACACCTGGCAGGCCGGTGGCGAGATCATGGCCGATGGCAAGATCGACGTCACCAGTAGCGCCTTCACCAAGGCCGCCGACCACTACCTCGGGCTGTACGCCGACGGATCGGTCCCGACCGCGTCGGACTTCGACCAGACGACGGGCTTCATCAGCGGTTCGGTTGCCATGCTGGTCTCCGGCCCTTACCTGGCCAAGGCTGTCGCCGAACAGGCTCCCGATCTGGACGGCAAGTGGAGCGTCACCACCGTCCCCACCGATGCGAGCGGGACGTCGCTGTACGCAGGCTCCAACCTCGGTGTCTGGAAGAACACGACCAACAAGGTCGGCGCGTTGATGCTGCTGAACTTCCTGGCCGATCCGGCGACGCAGGTGGCCTGGTACACCAGCAACGGCGATCTGCCGGCGGCCACCAAGGCCTACCAAGACGCCAAGCTCAGTGCCGACCCGCTGGTCAAGGTGTACGCCGAGCAGCTCAAGGACGCCCGGCTGTTGCCGGTCAGCACCAAGTGGGACGCGGCCAGCAGCGAAATCCTCAACGCGCTGAACAAGATCGCGGTGTCCGGTGCCGATAAGGCCGCAACCTTGAAGGCGCTGGCCGACAAGGTGGCCACCATCAACGCCGGCAGCTGATCCCGCCTCCCCGGTCCGGCTCTCCACCCCCTAGGCGGAGAGCCGGACCCCTACCAGGAACCACGATGCAGATATCACCCGCACCCGGCGGACCAGCCGCCAGCACGGCGAGGCCGCGAGGTCTGGGCCGTGCCGGAAGCCGACACCGCCCGACAAGTCGCTGGGCAGGGTGGGGGTTCGCGCTGCCGGCGCTGGTGTTGGTCGCGATTTTCGGGCTGATGCCGATCCTGGTGGCCGCTGGCGTGAGTTTCACCGACCTAGACATCGGTGGGCTGGCTCATCCGGAGACGGTCCGCGTGGTGGGTGCCGCCAACTACGTCCAACTCGCCGGAGATCCGGAGTTCTGGTCCGCCTTCGCCCTGACGGCAGGCTACGTCGTGGTGGGGGTGCCGCTGATCACGGTGCTGGCCCTGGCGGTGGCCACCGGCCTGAACCGCAGCGACGGACGGTTCTACCGGCTGTTGCGGACGCTCTACTTCCTGCCGGCGGTCACCGCCCTGGTGGCCATCTCCGTCATCTGGAAGTACATGTTCAATGGCCAGTTCGGCCTGTTCAACTGGCTGCTCGACCTCGTCGGCCTGCCCGCGGTGAACTGGCTCTCCGATCCTGGTTCGGCGCAGATCGCTGTGGGGCTGGTCGCCGTGTGGCGCGCCATCGGGCTGAACTCGATCATCTTGCTGGCCGCGCTGCAAGGCGTCCCCGCCGAGCAGCTCGAGGCGGCCGCGCTGGACGGTGCCGGTCCGGTGCGACGCTACCTCCACGTGGTTCTGCCCCAAATCCGGTTCGCGCTCGGCTTCGTGGTGATGACGACGCTGATCGGCTGGTTGCAGTTCTTCGACGAGCCGTTCGTCCTGACCGACGGTGGGCCTGTGGGGGCGACGACTTCACTGTCACTGTTCCTGTTCAAGCGCGGGTTCCGGCTCAACGAGTTCGGCTACGCCAGCGCCGGATCGATCGTCTTGTTGGTCACGATCGCTGCTGTGACGCTGATCCAACTCCGGCTGAGGAGGGCTCATGACTAGGACCCAGAGTCGTCGGCGCGCTCGCGAGCGGGTGGCGACGGTGCTGATCGCGGTTCCGCTGACCCTCGGGGCGCTGGCCTGTGCCCTTCCATTTGTGTGGATGGTGGCCAACTCGGTGAAGACCCGCTCCGAGGCGGTCAGCTATCCGCCGCACCTGCTGCCGTCCCGATGGACGTTTGCGGCCTACGCCAAGCTGTTCACCGAACTCGACTTCTCCCGCTACACGCTCAACACCGTCGCCCTGGTCGCCATCGGGCTGGTCGGCCTGCTGCTGACCGCAATGGCCGGATACGGCTTCGCCAAGTTCCCCGGACGGGCGCTCGGCTGGGGCTTCTTCGCCGTGCTCCTGACGATGATGATTCCGGCCCAAGTCACCATGATCCCGACCTATCTGGTGGTCAATGCGGCCGGACTCACCAACAACCTGGTGGGCATCGCCCTGCCGACCCTGGTCAGCGCGTTCGGCGTGTTCTTGTTCCGTCAGTTCATGATCACAATCCCGGACTCGCTTCTCGAGGCGGCCCGCATCGACGGAGCGTCGGAGCTGAGGATCTTCTTCGCCATCGCGCTCCCGGTCTCCCGTCCGATCCTCATCGTGCAGGGGCTGCTGACCGTGATTGCCTCCTGGAACAGCTTCTTGTGGCCGCTGATCCTGTCGTCCAGCCAACGCACCTATACGCTCTCGGTCGGACTGTCGCTGCTCAACAAGCAGATCACGACCGATCCGACGGTGCAGATGGCCGGCGCTGCGTTGATGACGCTGCCGATCATCGTGCTGTTCTTCCTTGCCCAGCGGCACATTGTGGCCGGCTTCACGATGTCGGGGATCAAATGACCGGTTACCTCAGATCCGCTGGCGGAGCACTCGTCGACGACGATGGCCCGCGTCGGCTGCGTGGCATCGGTCTGGGAAACTGGCTGGTCCCCGAGGGCTACATGTGGGGACTGCCGGCCACGTCCACCTCGCCTCGCCAGATCGAAGGTCTCGTCGCCGCGGTGCTCGGCAGCGACCGCGCCGCGCAGTTCTGGGATCGCTGGCGCCGCGAGTATGTCAGCGAGCTCGACCTGGCCGAGATCGCTCGGGCCGGCTTCGACCACGTCCGGCTTCCGCTCAGTTGGCGGCTCCTGTGCACCGTCGACGGCACCCTGATCGAGGACGGCTTCGTCCACCTGGATCGCTTCCTCGACTCCTGTGCGCTGCACGGGCTCGGGGTGGTCCTCGATCTGCATGCGGCACCCGGCGGGCAGACCGGGACCAACATCGACGACTCCGCCGGGCTCCCCGAACTGTTCTTCGATCCGCACTGGAGGCGGCTCACTGTGCGACTGTGGCGGGCGATCGCCGAGCGGTACGCACAGTCGACGACCGTCCTGGCCTACGACCTGCTCAACGAGCCGCTGCCCTACCACTGGGCTGACGACTTCGGTGATGAGCTGATGAGCCTCTACCAGGACCTGACGGCGGCCGTGCGTGAGGTCGATCCCAACCATCTGCTGATGTATGAGGGGACGCGCTGGGCGACCGACTTCTCGGGGTTCACCGGTCGTCTGGACGACAACTCGGCGCTGCAGTTCCACAAGTACTGGTCGCGTCCGGATCAGGCCAGCCTCGGCCACTTCCTGGAGGTGGCCGGGCGCCTGGATCTCCCGCTCTACATGGGGGAGGGCGGTGAGAACACGCTGGACTGGAATGCGGCAGCGGTCGCGCTCTACGAGCGCCTGGGCATCTCGTGGTGCACCTGGCCGTACAAGACCATCGGTCGGTCCACCTCACTGTGCGCGATCCTGCCGCCGACGGGCTGGACGGCCTTCACCGGCTTCGAGTCCGGCCGCAGCTCAGCTGCCGACCGAGCTCGGGCGGCGCAGGCGCTGGCCGAGCTGGAGGACCGGTTGCTGACCCGTCCGGAGCAGCTCAACCGTGCGCTGTTCGGCACGCTGATGCGGAAGCCGCCGCTGCGGTTGCCTGCTCCGGCCTTCGCCCAGGCCTCGCCCGGGGTGGAGGTGCGCTGGCCCGAAGACTTCGACTTCTCGGGCGGGCAGGACCCCGACACCGCGCTCGCTGCAGTGGTCGAGCTGCCGGCCGGAGGTCTGGTCGAGTACGCCCTCAGCGCACCTGCCGGTGACGTCACCGCGGTCGTCGCCGATGGCGAGGTACGCATCGAGGTCGTCGAGCGTGCGACCGACGACTACCGCGTGCGAGTCAGCGCCGACCGTCCGGCCTCGTTGCAGGCCGTGGTGATCACCGCCTGACCCGCTTCGCTCAACGCGGTCGGTTCGGCCGACGGGCAGCTCAGGCGCTACGGCGGACGAAGTCGGCCGCGAACATCAGGTAGACCGCGGCGGTCCAGGTGTAGGCGCGGTCGCGCAGTCCGTCCCCGGTGACCGCGTCGAAGTTCTCGGCGAAGCCGGACTGCTCGCACAGCGCCCGGAACCGGGCATTGACGATGTCGGCCACCTCGGTGAACCCGGACGCCCGCAGGCCGTCCTCGATCAGGGCCGTGGACGGTGCCCAGATCGGGCCGCGCCAGTAGCCGTCCGACTCGTAGTGCGGCGAGCTGACTGGCTCGGTGGCCGGACCGTGGTCGGTCAGATGGTCGAGCAGATGCGCGACCATCGAAGAGCGCACCTCCTCGGGCAGCCGCTCGCCAAGCACCAGCGGCAGCAGGTTCAGCAGGCTGGACGAGGTCGACCGCTGCCCGGAACGGGCCCCGACGGCCACGAACTCCTCCCCGGTCCACAGCTGCTCCAGCAGCGCCTGCAGCAGTTCGTCGCGGGCGTGCGTCCACTGGGTGGCCGGACGGCCCAGCTCGGCCGACAAATCGGCCAGCACTTCCAGCTGCAGGGCCAGGAACCCGGCCAGGTCGGGCGACTCGATCAGCCGGTCCTTGTCGAAGGTTGTCGAGTTGTCCCAGCCGGAGTCATTGCCGTGCTGGTAGTAGGGCAGCACGTGCCCGGGACGGCGCCGGTAGTCCAGCCAGAACCGGGTCCAGGCGGTCAGGCGGTCGTGGATCTCCTCCAGCTCCGCCCGGGTCAGCGGACGCGCGGCCGTGGCCCGCAGCCGGCGCAACGCCCAGCCGTGGATCGGCGGCTTCACGTAGTTGCGCAGTACCTCCGAGTGGGTGATCGAGTCCGGCAGCGCGCCGGAGGCGTCCTGATGGTCGAACGGGGCCAGGAACTG
The DNA here is from genome assembly GCF_002563675.1 of Propionicimonas paludicola. Lineage (NCBI taxonomy): Bacteria > Bacillati > Actinomycetota > Actinomycetes > Propionibacteriales > Nocardioidaceae > Propionicimonas > Propionicimonas paludicola. The sequence goes on from NZ_PDJC01000001.1 coordinate 3,180,825, forward strand.
GTCGACGGCCAACTCGGTCAGGCCGGGGGCAAGGGCGAGCGCGTTGAAGCAGTGGTCCCAGCTCCACAGCTTGTCCATCCAGTGCTTCGACATCAGCACCGACTCCCGCTTCATGAAGCCTTCCGGAGCTACCGTGGCCGACCACAGCACGTACCCGGCCAGTTCGGCGGCCGGGGTGCGGTCGTCGCGCCAGGGCGCAATGGCGTCCACGAACGCCGTGAACGCGGACGTCTGGGCCGCGGCCACCTCGTCGAAGCTGCGCCCGGAGGAGATCGGCACCGCCGCGGTGCCGATCTCCTCCACGGTCGCCTCCCACGGCATGCCGTCCCCGCCGAGCACGACCGTCCGGGAGGCCACCCCGAGCGCCTCGGCGCCCTGGATGTCGATGGCACCGAGCCGGCTGGTCACCCGGTAGCGGCGTCCGGTCTCATACGAGGTGAAGGTGGGCGTATCGTCCAGCGCATCGGCGAACAGGTAGGTGCCGGTGAACGGGGTCAGCCCATCCGCGGCATCGCTGAGCTGCAGCCCGAGCCCGACCCCGCGCAGCAGCAGTGCGTCCGGGCCGTCGAAGGTCGCCTCGACGACTCCCTGCCCGGCCCGCCAGCCCAGGACCGACGGACTCGCCGTCCAGGTCGCCGCACAGACCTGCGCGTCCCGGATCGGCTCCAGCCGCAGCACGGCATGCATCCCGTTGCGGTGCGAGACCAGGTGCACGGCGTCGGTGCGGGTGTGGAGCGCGGTCACCGGGGAGAGGTTCAGCCATGAGCCGCGCGTGCTGAACGGGATCTCGCGAAGATCGAAGGTGAGGTTGGCGGGCTCGCCAAGTACGGACATGTGATTCCTAAGGACGAAGGCGGGTGGCGGGAAGCCGAACTGCGGGCGGGGGTGGACGAGAGGCTGGCTAGTCTTTGACGGCTCCGGCGGTGATGCCGGCGGCCACATAGCGCTGGGCGACGATCAGCAGGATCGCGGTGGGAATCGAGGCGACCACCGCCGCGGCCATCAGCGGTCCCCATTCCTGGTTCTGAGAGCCGATGAAGTCATATAGGCCCATCGTGATCGGGCGCAGGTTGCCGCCCTCACGGTTCAGGGTCGAGGCGAACAGGAAGTCCGACCAGGCCCACAAGAAGGCGAACAGCCCGACGGTGACCGCCGAGTTCCGGGAGACCGGTAGCACCACCGACCAGAACGTCCGCCAGTAGGAGGCGCCGTCGATCTCGGCGGCTTCGAGCAGCTCTTTGGGGATGCTGGCCATGAAGGCCGAGAACAGCATCACCCCGAACGGCACAGCGATCGTCGAGTCGGCCAGGATCAGCCCGTACACCGAGTTCAGCACGCCGAGGTTGGAGTAGATGGTGTAGAAGCCCAAAGCCATCACCACGGCCGGGATCATCTGCGCCACGATCAGCATGAAGTTGATCACCCGATGACCGGGGACGTGCAGCTTGGACAGCGCGTACGCGGCCGGCGCCGAGATCACCAAGGTGACCGCGACCGTGCCCAGCCCGATCAGGACGGACGTGCCCAGATACGGCAGTTGGCTCGACAGCACCACCTGGTAGTTCTCCACGGTGAAGGCCCGCGGGAACAGGTCGGCATTGCGGATGGCGCTGCGCTCGGTGAAGGAGACGTTGATCATCCAGTAGAGCGGGAAGAGCATGGCCGCGGTGAGCACCAGGCCGATCGCGGTCTTCCACCAGGCGCGATGGACGGTGTTCATCGCTCCTCCTGGCGGCGTTGGACGAAGAGATAGACGAAGCCCATGATCAGGGCCACCACCAGCAGGACGGTGCCGACCACGGCGGCCTGGGAGTACCGGATCACCGAGGACGAGCCCTTGCCGAAGGCCATGGCATAGGCCCAGGTGGCCAGAGTCTGGGAGCTGCCGGTGCCCATGCTCATGATCCAGATGATGTCGACGACTTTCAGCGTGTAGACGAAGCCCAGCAGTAAGGTGATCGCGGTGACCGGCTTGAGTAGCGGGAAGGTGATCGACCAGAACTGGCGCCAGGCGCTGGCCCCGTCGATCGCGGCGGCTTCGTAGAGATCGGCGGAGATGTTCTGCAGGCCGGAGTACAAGATCACCAGGTTGAACGGGATGCCCAGCCAGATGTTGGCGATCACCACGGCCCACAGCGAGTGGTCGTTGTTCAGCCACCAGATCGGGTCCATTCCGAAGACTCCGAGGAAGCGGTTGATGATGCCGTTCTCGGCGTCCATCATCCATTGCCAGGTGGTGGCCGACACGATGATGGGCAGCAGCCAGGGCACCAGGAAGAGGGCTCGCAGCACCTCCGACAGCGGGAAGTGGCGCCGGAAGAAGACGGCCAGCCCGAGCCCGATCGTGTACTGGAAGACCAGCGAGACGATCACGAAGATCGCCGTCTGGATCACCGTCGGCACGAACAGTGGCGAGTTGGTGACCTCTGTGTAGATGGTGGTGCCGACGAAGGGTGCCGCCCCGGTGACGAAGGTGGCCCGGGTGAACCGATGCAGGCTCATCGAGACGTTCTCGTACAGCGGGTAGACGTAGAACACGCAGAAGTAGATGGCCATCGGCGCGATGAAGGCCAGCCCGGCCCAGGTGGTCGGACGGATCCGCCGCCTCCGAGGGGCATCGCCCGGTGGCTGGCCGCGTCGCCTGGCCGCAACCTTCGGCAGCGGCCGAGCAGCTGAGGACGGTGTGCTCAACGTGAAGAACCAATCGTCGTGAGTCGATGGGGACGTCCGCCACAACCGCGCCGTGTGGGCCACGATACGAGGCGGTGGGGGAGGCGGCCGACCGCAAACCGGGCAGTCGGCCGCCTCCCTGGCGGGGATCAGCCCTTGGCGTCCACCGCGGCCTGCGCGAAGGCCTTCTTGATCGCGGCGGCATCACCGGACGCGTTCAGAGAAGCCTGCAGAGCCGTGGAGATGGCAGCAGAGGTCTGGGTGTACGCGGGACCGAGGTCGGTGGTCCGGCCCTGGGCACTTTCGATGGCGGCAGCCCACGGCTTCCACATCGGATCGGAGGCGATCTGGGCCTGACGCAGGTCCTTCTTTGCCGCGAAGTAGCCGAGCTGATCGGCGGTCTTCACCTGGTTGTCCTTGCTGACCAGGCAGTCGATGATCTGCTTGGCTGCGGCGTAGTGCGCAGCTGCATTGGCCTTGTGGATCGGGGCCAGGACGAACTCGCCACCGGTCGGGACGCCGGCAGCGCCGCCGGCCTTGCTCGGGATCGGGATCATGACGGCCTTGAACTTCTGCTGGGTGGCGGCCTTGGCGAACCAGGAGCCGTTCTCGGCGAAGGCGTACTTGCCGGTCAGGAAGAGGTCCCAGGACGCCGACTGGTTGTCGGTGATCGCGGACTTCGGGGCGTAGCCCTTGGCGATCCAGTTGGAGACCAGCTCGCCGGCCGCGACGGCCTCGGCCGAACCCGGATCCTTGAAGTTGGCGCCTGCGCCCCAGAACCAGGGCTCGAACTGGAAGACGCCTTCTTCACCGGCGATGCCGGCGAAGGTGATGCCCTTGGAACCGGCGGCCGTGACCTTGGCCAGAGCAGCGTTCAGGCCGTCCCAGCTGGTGATGGACGCCGGATCGACGCCGGCCTTCTTCAGGATGTCGGCGTTGTAGTACAGGCCGAGGGTGTTGGCGCCGATCGGGACGCCGTAGGTGACGCCGTCCACCGTGCCGGGGCCGGCCAGGTTCGCATCGAAGCCGGCGGTGTCCATGCCGACATCGGTGGCCGGGGCCAGCAGGCCCGCGCTGGCGGCGTCCGGGACGGCCGGGTTGTCGAGCATCACGACGTCGGGAGCGTTGTCCTCCTTGACCGCGGTGGTCAGGCTGTTCAGCAGGTCGGAGGTGGCGCTGGAGGTCCGCTTCACGGTGGTCCCGGCCGGGGCACAGGACTGGACGTACTTGGCCCAGTCGGAGTTGGCGTCGTGCTGCGGGTAGGGATCCCAGACGGCGATGTCGGTCAGGGCTGCGGCCGCGCTGGAGGCGGGCGCGCTGGCGCTGCCGGGGGCACTGGAGCTCGACGCGGGGGCGCCGCTGCAGGCGGCGAGCGCCGTGACCAGAGTCACGGAAGCGGCGACTCCGGCGAAGCGGAGGACGCGATTTGTGGTGAACACTTGTAGGTTCCTCTCTGAATCTTGTTGTGTTTCCTGGGTCTATCTCGATAATTCGAACCGGTTCGACGGTAACGCTGCGACCGTCTCCCGAGCTCAGTTGAGTGAATGGTTAGGACGGGAGCAGGTAACGGGTGCTGCCGCGATCGGTGATCGCGGGAGCAATCAACTGCACTTGTGGTGGCACGGCCTCTCGGCCTTTCTGGATGCGTTCGACGAGCCGGGTCACTGCTGTGTGGCCCAGTTCGTAGGCTGCGGATTCGACGGCGGTGAAGGGCAGCGAGAACTCTTCGCCGAAGTCGCGGGAGTACAGCGACACGACGCTCAGGTCGTCGGGGACCCGAATGCCGCGTTCGTGGAGGATCGTCGGCAATGCCGCGATCGTGGCGTCGTTATGGACCATCAGGGCCGTGGCCTCTGGCCAGATATCGAGGATCTGGTTCATCGACCGACGGACCGCAGAGCCCTGGGCCTCGCCGTAGTGAGCGTGGATCCGGATGTCGTAGCGGGCGGCCCGTTCGATGGCCGCGTCCCGGAACCGCCACACATAGGAGCCGCCGCGTTCGACGACGTGGTGCGGCGGGGTGACCAGGACGATCTCGCGGTGGCCCCGCTCGTGCAGGTGGTCGACCAGGATCCGGGCGGCCTCGGTGAAGTCGAGGTCGATGGCGTCCACCTCGCGGGTGTCCCGCGGCAACCCGATCAGCACGCCGGGCTGGTGCACTTCGCGCAGCGAGGGGACTCGCGGGTCATCGGCGGTGACGTCGAGCAGGACGAAGCCGTCCACCATGTTGGAGTCGCCGATCCGATGAATGGTGCGGGGGCCGTCGGCGTCGGTGACCATCAAGATGTCGTAGCCGTGCGCCCGGGCGGTCTCCGAGACCGGCAGGACGTACTGCAGCATGGCCGGCGCGAACTCGTCGGCGTGGAACTGCAGCAGCAGGCCGAGCACCATGGTTTGCGAGGTGGCCAGCGCCCGGGCACCGGCATTCGGGGTGAAGCCGAGTTCCTCGATGGCCTCCTGGATCCGGCGCTGAGTGGCCACCGAGATGGCCCGCTTCCCGGACAGGACGTAGGAGACCGTGCTGCGGGACACGCCGGCGCGTCGAGCGACATCACCGATGGTCACCATGGCACACCCCCTTTGGTCTGCGTCGAACCGGTTCGACAGGAGTTAACGCCACCAGGTCTCGCGCTGTCAAGAGGTCTGCGTCACAACGTCGGTCACCACGGGGCCGCGGCCACCGGTGACTGGGTGGCGCGGGGCATCGCAACCGACGGCGCGGGCTCAGGCGGCCAGCAGGGCGACGACGAGCAGCAGCAGGCTGAGTCCGAGTTCGATCAGTCCGATAGTCAGCGTCGGCAGTCGGCGGGCCTGGTTGAGGACCAGCAGCACCGTGGCCCTGGCCAGGGCGAGGGCGAAGAGCAGCGGCCACGCCCAGCCGGAGACCCCGACCACCATCCCGGCGACCACTAGGGCGATCAGGTGCCAGAACAGCGAGGCGATTGCCCAGCGGCGACGGCCGCGTCCGCGAATCAGCGATTTCACGTGCAGGACGGTGCCGCCGAAGTAGCCAAACATGGCCGCGGTCAGGCCGGCCACCAATGGCGTCAAGGGTGAGCCGCCCAGGGTCAGCGGGGACGGCGCCGCGACCACCGGCAGCATCAGGCAGGCGGCAGCCACTGTGGCCAGACCGGCTGCCAGTGACCGCTCGCGATGCTTGGCGGTGGTGACCAGGGCCACCAGCACCAGCGGGACGAAGCCGGCCAGCCAGTAGAGCACCGTCCATCCGGCCAGGGCGATCGTGGTCACCCCAAGCAGTGCGGTCGCCGCACCGTAGGTGAGTAGCGCCGGCTGCCAACGGGCTCGGCGAGCCGGACGCGCCTTCAGCCAGCCGCTGGCTGCGCTGAACGCGAAGTAGCCGACCAGCCAGGTGCTGATCAGAGTCGCTGTGGCCCAGCCCAGAGTGCCGAGATCCAGGGCCAGTCGTATCCCCGCGAGCGGGGGAACAGCCAGCATCGCCCAGGCGCCATGTTGGCGGGGCAGCCAGCCCAGGCTGGTTCGGCCCGAGCCGGACGAAGCACCCTGTGCGGCCCCAATGGCGGTGGGGGTCGAGATGGTCAAACGATTCCTGACGTCTACGGACTCGGAGCCTGCCCCGACGCCGATCGGGGGTGGCCGTGCCTGGCGTGGCGGGCTCCGCTGAGGCGTCCAGGATACCCGGGGACCCGTCACCACACCGCATCGCCGTTGTCGGGCCACCGTGGGCAGCGGCGTCCGGCGGCCTCTCTGAGGGCTGCCCGAGTGGCCCTCAGGAGCGCCCAGCGGCGACCCGGGTGATGGTCGCGAGGTGACCGTTATCCCCTGGAGGGTATCCGGGGTGAAAGGCATGGTGCGCTGGCCGAATGCGGTTCCCGGTCAGGCCTGCGCGGGCAGAATCGTTGTAGCGCTTCGTCTCCCCGATGCGGCGCAGTTCGGAGTAGCCGCCCCCGACGACCTCCCCCCGACGGGCCGTCGATGATTACCCCGCAGAATGCGGCGGCTCCGGGCGAGATGGCCAGCGGCCGCCACGGCTGGCAGGTCCATCGCCGGGACCAGACCCCCCTGGTCCCGGCAAACCTCCCACAACTCCCCGACGAGGTCGAGTTCTCCGTGAGGGCCGCTTCCGCGCAGGATCCAGACGCTCGCCGCTGCATTGGACTGCACGTCGTCACACAGCGATGGATACTGGCGTCATGCCGGGGATCGATGATGACGGCCGGGACCTTCCGCGGGACGCCCCACAGTGGCTGCCGCTGATCGTCTTCTGGCCGGCCTTCGACCAGGCTGCCTATCAGTCGATCGTCGCCTGCTTCGGCGAAGAGGCCGGGTCCAGCTGGTCCGACTTCCGCACCTGGGCGATCGAGTCCGGAGTTGCTGAGGCGGTGCCGGACGTAGCCTCGTCCGCGATCCAGGTGCGCCAGGAGTGGGTGCCGACGCTGGAGGTGGCCGTCCACCTTCTGCTGGACGAACCCGAGCTGCGGATGAAGGTGCTGGCCGGCTGCCAGCCGACCACCAACTGGCGGCTGGCGCTCACCTTCGCCACCTGGGCCCGGCACTCCCATCGCTGGGAACTTCTGCAGCAGATCTGGTGGCGTTACGTCGAGAACGCCGCGGACGTCCCGGGCGAGATGCTGCCGATCTTCGCTGATCTGCCGGCCGAGGCCCGCCGAGCCTATCCGGTGCTGACCTGGATCTCAGCGGCCGCTGAGGCCGAGACTGTCCGTCCGACCTCGCGGCGCACCGAGGCCTTCCTCGATCGGCTGATCCTCGACTCGGTACTGCTGCACGCTGACTGGGCCAGCCGGGAGAGCCCGGACGCCGCCGTGATGGCCGGCATTCTGCGGATGGTCGGCGAGCGGTACTTACCGCCCTCGGGCAAGCCACTGGATGCGGCCTGGCGGACCAAGCTGCATCTGGACGAGTTCATCGACGAGCGGTCGCGTAGCGGGCGGCCACCCAGTCAGCCGGTGATCTCGTTCTTCCGGCTGATGTCGGGCCGAATGTCGATCATGCGTGCCGATCTGCGCAATGCACTGGCCGAGGCGCATTGGGGCGGTGTGTTGTCCGCCGAGGGGGTCGATGGCGGTCTGGCCCCGGCGATCGAGGCGCTGGCGAACAGCCTGGCCGGTCTGGTCCGGCCGCCCGCTGAGCTGAGTCGGGTCGTACTGCGTCCCACCGACAACCTTCGCTTTGGCAGCGTGGCGCAGGTCGCCGAGGTGATGGATGCGCTGGCGTACGGCCGGGAGTGCCTGCAGCTGCTCGACCGCGACGGTGTCGAGCGGGCGCTGGCCGCGGTGCCGGCGGACGTGGCCGCTGTGGCTGGAGTCTGGGCCGCACGGGTGGGGCTGGAGACCATGAGTGCCGCCATCTGGGGTGACCCAGCGCACGGCCTCAACCGCCTCTTGTCCGCGCTGGCCGCGCAGCCGATCGGCGCGCGCGAGCAGGACGAGCCGATGGGCGGTCTGATGCTGGGTCGGGCCCGGGCCCACCTGCTGTGTCGGGTCGGCGCCTTCGGCGCGGCCACCAAGTCCGCCGAGTCCATTCACGAGGGCCTGCGGACGTTGCCGCTGGCCAGAACCCTGCTCTGGGCCGGACGGCTCGGCCCGGCCGTCCGGGCCATGGAGCTGACGCTCCCGGACCCCGATCTGCTGCTCTCGGACCGGCTTCAGTTGCTGGTGATCCGCGGGGCGGCGACGTCCCTGGACGGCAGCATCACCGACGACATCGCCCGGGACACCGTCGACGCCTTGCAGCAGTTGCTGGTCGGCCACAGTTACTTGGCCATCGCCATGCTGCCGCCCGAGGCTCGGCAGGCCGCCCTCGAGTTGGGCCGTGAGCTGGCCACCGCCCCGGAGACCGCCGAACCCTTCGCGCAGCTGCGGGAGCGGCTGGCCGGGATCGCCGGGGCCGAGGGGCCGTCCGGGATGGTGCAGCTCACCGAACGTGAGGCGGTGCTGCTTCCACTGCTGGCCGGCGGCGAGTCGGTGCCCAATCTGGCCAAGGAACTGCACGTCTCGGTCAACACCCTGCGCAAGCAGGTGGCGGTGCTGCGGGAGAAGTTCCAGGCCTCAACCCGCTCGGAGCTGGTCCGCAAGGCCGGCTCCTTCGGTGCGCTGCCGAGCGAGGACTTCGGTCAGGGCCTCCGCGACTCGAGCTGAGTACCCTCACCGAAGGACGAGCTCACATCACTCGCTGGGAGTGGATCACGCTGGCCAGGTAGACCCCGAGCGGAATCACGAAGGTGGCCGCCAGGGCCCACCAGAGACCGTCCTCCGACAAGGTGGGCAGCTGTCCGTTCGAGGCGAACGAGACCCAGATCAACAACACGTAGGTCAGGGCGGCCGAGACGAAGAAGGCGCGGCTCCCGGCCAGTCTGCGGATCGCCACGTTGCGCTCGTCCAGCTCCTCGACGCCGAGTCGGCGGGCTGCATCGCCGGACGGACGAGGGAGCCCGCCGCGCAGCAATGAGGCGACCCCGAGGCCGACCAGGACGATCCCTAGGCCGGTCACCAGCCGCGGGTCGAAGGGCAGGCTCGGCCGCAGCGCTTGCAGGGTGGCGCCGACGGCGCAGCTGACCACGCCACAGGCGCCGAGTGCCCAGCCGGTTCGGCGGCGACGGCTCAGTAGGGCTTCATGGGTGCTCACTCGGACTCCTCCTCGTACAGAAAAAGCTTCTCGATCTCGGTCTCGAAGGTTCGTGCCAGCCGGAAGGCCAAGATGATCGATGGGTTGTACCGACCCTGCTCCAGCGAAATCACGGTCTGCCGCGAAACGCCGACCAGGTCGGCGAGCTGCTGTTGCGTCCACCCCTTCGCGGTGCGCAACTCGGCGAGCTGGTTCTTCATCGGACCCCATCTGGTAAAGCGTCCTTTACATCGAAAGTAGTGCGGCGGTGCGGGGATGTGAAGTGTGCTTTACAGGAGTGTGGTCGGTGGCACAGCAGAACGCCCCTCCCGAGTCATCCTCGGAAGGGGCGTTCACCCAAGTCATGGCGGAGGTGCGGGGATTTGAACCCCGGATCGGGTTTAAGCCCGAAACCCGCTTAGCAGGCGGGCGCCATAGACCGGACTAGGCGACACCTCCAAGACCGCGAGTCAGCCTACAAGGGGGTCGGCATGCCGAGCAAAAGGGGGTATCAGCGCGGGCCGTTCCGGTCGCAGCTGGGGGTCTTGGCCGGGGCCGGTCGCCTTGTCTTTGCTCAATCTCAGGCAAGGACGAATATTCCGATGACCTCCGTGAACGGACCCACCCCGAACGACGCTCAGCGACCTCGCCGCGTCGCGGACGGGGCGTCCTCCCCCGATGCCGGTGATGCCCGGCGCATCTCTGATGACCGCAGCTTCGGCGCCTCCCTGGGCTGGACGGTGCTGGGCACCATCATCCCCGGGCTCGGTCTGGTCCGCGGCGGACGCCGGATCATCGGCTCGATTCTGATCGCCCTGTGGGTGATCGTCGTCGGTGGAGTGGCCGGGCTCTGGGTCACCAACCGCAGCCTGCTCACCGGTGTGGCGGCCAATGGCGACATGCTTCACGCGCTGGCCATCGCCATGCTGGTGATCGCGGTGTTCTGGGTGATCAGCATCGGTGCGACCCACCTGGTGCTGCGGCCCCGCGGAGCCGGCTGGGGGCAGCGCGCCGCCGGCGCCGTCGTGGTGGGCCTGCTCTCCTTCGCGATCGCGGCGCCGCTGGCGCTGGGCGCGAACGTCGCAGTGGCCACCGCTGACCTGCTGACAGTGTTCGGCCAGACCAGCACCACCACGCCGACCGTCGATGCGGTCGATCCGTGGAAGAACAAGGATCGGCTGAACGTCCTGATCCTCGGCGGTGACTCCGGGACCGGCCGCAGCCTCAAGCTCGGCGTCCGTCCGGACAGCGTCAGCGTGCTCTCGGTGGACACCCACACCGGGGCCACCTCGATCTTCAACCTGCCCCGGCAGACCGCCAAGATGCCGTTCCCGCCAGACTCCAAGCTGTACAAGTACTTCCCGAACGGCTTCTATGACGGGTCGAACCCCCTGAATCAGGAGTACGCGCTCAACGCGATCTACAACAACGTTCCGCATCTGGTGCCCAAGAACATTCTGGGCAACCCGTCCAGCCTGTCCACCGATGCCATGAAGCTCTCGGTCGGTGAGGCGCTCGGCTTGAAGATCGATTACTACGTCCTGGTCAACATGGACGGCTTCAGGGACATCATCAACGCCATCGGCGGGATCACCGTCAACGTCAACGACCGGGTCCCGATCGGTGGCAAGAACGCCAGTGGCACCCATCCCGAGGTCAAGCCGTCCGGCTGGATCGAGATCGGGCCCAAGCAGCACATGAACGGCCACGATGCGCTCTGGTTCGCCCGCGGGCGCTACCACACCACCGACTACAAGCGGATGGCTCGGCAGCGTTGCGTGATCAACGCGGTGATCCAGCAGGCCGACCCGGCGACGATTCTGACCAAGTACCAGTCGCTGACCAAGGCGGCGGCCCAGACGATGAGCACCGACGTGCCGGCGAACATGTTGCCGGCTCTGGCCGATCTGGCGCTCAACCTGAAGGGGAAGCCGATCCGCAGCATTCTGTTGAACCAGAGTGTGGGCTTCAAGACCTGGGACCCGGACTGGGATCTGGTCCGCAGGCTGGTGAAGAAGACTCTGGCCGAGGCCGACAAGGGCGCCACGGCCAAGCCGTCGGCTAACCCGACCGCCACCGGGACGGGCACGCCGACCAGCTCGGCGACGTCCAGCCCGTCTCCGACGGCCTCGTCCACCGGCAAGGAGAAGAGCGCCAACCTCGACGACGAGTGCGCGTACCACCCGAACAAGTAGTAGCTGTACCCGAGCGAAATGGGGACGGTTCCGAGAAGGAACCGTCCCCATTTCGTTTGCGGCGGCGAGGGTGGGATTCGAACCCACGGAGCCTTTCAGCTCGGCCGCTTTCAAGGCGGCTGCACTAGTCCACTATGCGACCTCGCCAAGCCAGGACAGCTTACCGGGACGACACCGAACAGTCCGCTTCGTGCCGGGCGTGGCTGACGTGACAGGCTGGTGGCATGCGAGTTGTGAGTGTCACTGCCCCGGGCGGACCGGAGAACCTGATCGTCGCGGACGCGCCGACGCCCGAGCCGAAGCCGGGCGAGGTGCTGATCGCGGTCGCCGCGGCCGGCGTGAACCGCGCTGATCTGCTGCAGCGTCAGGGCTACTACCCGCCGCCGCCGGGCACCAGCGAGGTGATCGGACTTGAGGTGGCCGGCACTATCGCCGCCCTCGGTGACGGCGTGGACGGGTGGGCGCTCGGCGATCCGTGTGTGGCCCTGCTGGCTGGCGGTGGCTACGCCGAGTACGTCGTCGTGCCGTCCGGGCAGGTGATCGCGCCACCTGACGGCGTCGACCTGATCACCGCGGCCGGCTTGATCGAGGTGGCCGCCACCGTGGTGTCCAACTTCGACCACGTCCACCTGGCTGCCGGTGAGACCGTGCTGATCCACGGCGGCACCGGCGGGATCGGCAGCTTCGCCATCCAGTACGCCCGGGCGCTCGGGGCACGGGTGCTCACCACGGCCGGCTCGCCGGCCAAGCTGGAGCTGTGCCGTGAGTTCGGCGCTGATGTCGCCATCGACTACCACGACGACTGGGCGGCCGCGGTGGCCGAGGCGACCGGCGGTGCCGGCGTCGACGTGATCCTCGACGTGATGGGCGCCAAGTACCTGGAGGCCAACGTCGCCGCACTCGCACTGGACGGGCGCCTGGTGGTGATCGGCCTGCAGGGTGGACGCAAGGGCACCCTCGACCTGAACCGGCTGTTGACCAAGCGGGCCACGGTCACCGCGACCAGCCTGCGGTTCCGTCCGACGGCCCAGAAGGCGGCGATCTGCGCGGCCGTGGCGCAGCGGGTCTGGCCGCTGATCGCCGCCGGCGCAATCCGTCCGGCCCCGGAGACCCGGTTCGCCCTGGACGAGGTGGCCCGGGCCCATACCCAGCTGGAGTCCGGCGACAACATCGGCAAGGTGGTCCTGGTCGTCTAGGCCAAATGCATGACGCATACAGTGGAACCCGTGCGGATCCGCGGGATGCGCACCTAGACTCGGCGACACCCCGAGAGGAGTCGGCCGATGCAGATCACCTTCGCCCCATCCCGCCAGTCGAGCGTGGGCATCGAGTGGGAACTCGGTCTGGTCGACCTCACCTCCGGTGAGCTCGCCCCCGCCGGGCCACAGATCGTCGCGGCCTGCCAGGGCGGCTCGCAGGCGCCGATCCGCGGCGAGTACCTGCAGACCATGGTCGAGCTGACCAGCGGCGTCCACCTGCGGGTGGCCGATGCCGTGGACGACCTGGCGGGCCACCTGGCCGAGGTGCGCGCGGCCGCCGCCGAACTCGGCATCGGCCTGCTCGGCTCCGGCACTCATCCATTCAGCATCGCGGCCGCCCAGCCACTCACGCCCGGCCCGCGCTACCAGCGGGTCGCCGAGCGGAATGCCTACTGGGGCAGCCAGATGGCGATTTGCGGGACGCATGTGCACATCGGCGTGGACAACAAGAACAAGGCCCTGCCGATCACCGCCAGCCTGGCTCGCTTCTACCCCTATCTCCTGGCGATCAGCTGCTCCTCGCCGTACTGGGAGGGCCAGGACTGCGGCTACGCCTCCCAGCGGACGATGCTGTTCCAGCAACTGGCCACCAACGGTCTGCCCTACCCGATGCAGGACTGGGCGGCCTTCGAGGACTACGCCGAGGACCTGCTGCGCAGCGGGATGATCAGCCTGCCCGACGAGATCCGCTGGGACGTCCGTCCGTCCCCGAAGTTCGGAACCGTCGAGAACCGAGTCGCCGACTCGGTGCCGACGCTGGGCGAACTGGGTGCGATCGCTGCGCTCACTCAGTGCTTCGTCGAGTACACCTCGCGCAGCTACACCGCCGACCGCACGCTCGAGGCCCTGCCGCCGTGGCTGGTCAAGGAGAACAAGTGGCGCGCCGCCCGCTACGGGCTGGACGCAGAGGTGATCACCCCGCGGCAGCAGAACCCGGTGCCACTGCGGGACGGCCTGGCCCAGTGGCTGGAGCGACTCCAGCCGGTCGCCACGGACCTGGGATGCACCGAGGAACTGCGCTTCGTGTGGCAGCTGGCTGAGCGTGGGGTCAGCTACCAGCGGCAGCTGGCCACCGGCAGCCCGCAGGCCGCATTGCGGCTGTTGCTGGACGAGACCGGTAGCCGGACGCCATTCGCCGACTAGCCTGGGCCCGATGAAGCCCTTCCTGCTGATCGCGACCCGCGATCATGATCAGGCTGCGGACGACGAGTATCGCTCGGTCCTGCGGCACACCGGGCTGCGCGCGGACGAGCTGGAGCGGCTCCGGCTGGAGGCCGCCCCGATGCCGTCCATCGATCTGAACGACTACGCCGGGATTCTGCTGGGCGGCAGCCCGTTCAACGTGTCCGACACGGAGAAGTCGCCCGTGCAGCTACGGGTCGAGGCCGAGCTCGGCTCCCTGCTGGCCCGGGTGATCGAGGCCGACGTCCCGTTCCTGGGCATGTGCTACGGCATCGGGATCATGGTCGACGCACTGGGTGGTGTTGTCGACCAGAGCAACGGAGAGCCGGTGAATGCCGCGGAGGTGCGCCTCACCGAGGCCGGCCGGACCGATCCGCTGCTGGCCGGAGTCGGCGACAGCTTCCATGCCTTCGTGGCGCACAAGGAGGGCTGCGCTGTCGCCCCGTCCCCGATGGTGGTGCTCGGTGCCGGCGCCGTCTGCCCGCTGCAGGTGGTCCGGATCGGACGCCACGTCTACGCCACCCAGTTCCACCCCGAACTCGATGCCGACGAACTCGCCATCCGGATGAAGATCTACGAGAATGCCGGCTACTTCGCTCCCGACGAGTACGCCGCCCTGGTGGCCCAAGTCAAAGCCAGCCCGGTGGATGGGCGCCAGCACCTGCTGCTGCGCAACTTCGTGGCGTTGGCCAGGGGGCACCGATGAGCGCGCGGGAGTGGGTCTTCTCCTACGGAACCCTGCGGCTGGCCGAGGTCCAGCAGGCCAACTACGGACGCCTGCTGGACGGGGTCGCCGACGAGTTGCCCGGCTACCGGTTGGAGTACCTGGCGATCAGCAACCCCGAGGTGGTGGCCATCTCCGGGATCGCCGAGCACCCGGTGGCCCGGCACACCGGCCTGGCCGGCGACCGGGTGGCCGGCACCCGGTTCGCCCTCACCGCCGCCGAACTGGTGGCCACCGACGCCTACGAGTCGGCCGACTACGTCCGCGTGCCGGTCGACCTGCTCTCCGGAACGCCGGCCTGGCTCTACGTCGCCAAGCCGGCTCAGTAGACCCGTAGCAGCCGGAAGTCCGCCGTATGCAGCGGCGGGACGCTCCAAGCCTGGCGAGACTCGCCGGACGCGGTCAGTCGCAGCCGCAGCGTGTGCGGCGTCTCGATGAAGGCGATCTGCACCGCCAGCGTCCCGGACGCATCGCTGCCGGCCGCCACTGCCACCGGAATCGCGGTCGCGCCCAGGATCAGTTCCTGGCGCTGCCAGGTGCCGGGCTCGGCGGTCAGTTCGGCCGTGTCCTGGCCGTGGCGGAACCCGATCTGGTAGCCGGCACCGTCGCGTCGCGCCCAGAGCTCGGTCAGCTCCGGAAGCTCCAACTGCTCCTCGCGGCTCAGCGTCGGGTCCAGTGCGGCCGGGCCGTCCGCCGTCCACTCGCTGCCGACTTCGGCATCCTCGGGCACGGCAAGGATGTCGTGGCCGGCCGGGGTCGGCTCGCTGGGCAGCTCGGGGATCAGTTGATCCCAGACCAGATCCAGCAGCTCCTGGGTGAACGACTGCGCCGAGGTGATCGCGATCACCATCTCACGCTCCGGGATCACCAGCGAGAACTGGCCGAAGGCGCCGTCCAGGCGGAAACCCTCCCGGCTCATCCAGCACTGATAGCCGTAGCCAAGGCCCCATTCCGGGGTCGGGTCGAAGGTCGGGATCTGTCGGGACGTGGCCCGGGCCACCCAGCCCTCGGGCAGCAGCCGGACGCCGTTCCAGACCCCGTCGCAGCGCAGCAGCTCGCCCATCTTGGCCAGGTCGGCCACCCGCAGATGGGCGCCGGTCCAGCCCAGCGCCCGGCCGAGCCGGTCGGTGTCCCAGTGCAGCTCGATGCCCATCGGCTCGGTGACCCGCGGCCGTAGGTAGTCGACCAGGTCCGTCCCGGTGACCCGGCGGACGATCTCGCCCAGCAGGAAGGAGGCCCCGTTGTTGTAGACGTGCCGCGAGCCCACCGGAGTCTGCGGACGGACCGCCAGCAGCCGGGCTACCCACTCGTCCTCCGGGAACGCGGTTGCCGCGTCGATGGTGTCCTGGTCGTGGCCGGTCGACATCGACAGCAGATGATGCACGGTGATCTGGCTGACCACCGGATCGCCGGGGTCGGCCTCGGGCAGCAACTGCACCACCGGGTCGTCCAGCCGGAGCAGCCCCTCGCCCACGGCCAAGCCGATGGCGGTCGCGGTGAGCGTCTTGGAGACCGAGTAGACCAGCGGACGGTCCTCGGGCTGCCAGGGCGCCCAGTAGTGCTCGGCCAGGGTGCGCCCGGACTTCAGCACGACCAGAGAGTGCAGTTCCAGCTCGGGATGGGCCGCGACCGCGTCCAGGAAGCTCAGCACGGGCGGCTCTTCGGGGTGTTCTGCTCGGTCAGCCCGGGGTCGCGGACGACCACGTCGCCCAGGGCCTCGTCGATCCGGGCCATCAGTTCGGTCGGAATCTCCACGCCCGAGGCGGCCACGTTCTCGGCGATCTGCTCGGGACGTGATGCTCCGATGATCGCGCAGCCCACGTTCTGGTTCTGGAGCACCCAGGCCACGGCCAGCTGAGCCATGGTGATCCCGAGCTCGTCGGCGATCGGACGCAGCCGCTGCACGGCCTCCAGCGTCGGGGTCTCCATCAGCCGCTTGATGAAGTTCGCGCCACCGTTGGCGTCGGTGGCCCGCGAGCCGTCGGGCACCGGCTGGCCGGGCAGGTACTTGCCGGTGAGGACGCCCTGGGCCACCGGCGACCAGCAGACCTGGGAGACGCCGAGTCCCTCGGAGGTCGGCACCACCTGCTCCTCGATCACCCGCCACAGCATCGAGTACTGCGGCTGGTTGGAGACCAGCTGGAAGCCGAGCTCCTTGGCCATCGCGTGGCCGGCCCGGATCTGATCGGCACTCCACTCCGAGACGCCGATGTAGAGCGCCTTGCCGGCCCGGACCACGTCGGCGAAGGCCTGCATGGTCTCTTCCAGCGGGGTCTCGTAGTCCCATCGGTGTGCCTGGTACAGGTCGACGTAGTCGGTGCCCAGCCGCCTCAGGGAGCCGTTGATCGACTCCATGATGTGCTTACGGGACAGTCCGCAGTCGTTGGGCCCCATCGGGCCGGTCGGCCAGTAGACCTTGGTGAAGATCTCCAGCGACTCGCGGCGCTGTCCGGCCAGTGCGGCGCCCAGCACCGACTCGGCCACGGTGTTGGCGTAGACGTCCGCGGTGTCGAAGCTGGTGATGCCCGCTTCGAGAGCGGCATGGACGCACTTCGTCGCGGTCTCGTTCTCGACCTGGGAGCCGTGGGTGATCCAGTTTCCGTAGCAGATTTCGGAGACCTTCAGCCCGGAGTTGCCTAGATAGCGATGCTTCATGAGCCGAGCCTATGCCCTGCCCGGCAGCCTCCGGAATCGTCGCGACGAGGCGTGGATCACTCGGCCAGAGCCACCGGAAACTGGATCTCGGTGACGTACTCCGACGGGTCGGCGACGTCGCCCGGCGAGACCAGGTAGACCTCGCGCGGTGCGCCGATCGGAGTGTGCCCGTGCTCCTGGATCCAGGCCTGGACGGCGGCGTAGCCGGGGCCGGCTTCTTCGTACGGGCCGCGATGGACGGTGCTGGCCACCAGCCACGCCGGCAGCTCCACGGCCTCGACCGCGCCGAGGGCGGGGAACGGGCCGCTGACCGGGAAGCCCAGCTCGAACGGGGTCGGCGCCTCATCGTCGAAGGGCTCGCTCATCGACAAGAACGGCGGCCCGGCGAAGGCCACCTGGCCAGCGGTGATCGCCGCCGCCAGCTGCCCATAGCCGGCCTGGATGGCCTGGGTGACGGTGGCTGCCGTCGCCTCGGTGCGCAGCAGTGCGGCCCATCCCGGGCTCAGCTGCTTGAGGGTGACTTCGTAGTTCACGATGTGTCCTTCCTGATCGATCAGCCGGTGCAGATAGGCCAGCGCGCGTTGCTGCCGGTCCAGGTCGTCGGCCAGTCGTGCCTCGTGGCGTTGCAGCAGTGCGACCACCGACGACCGATCGGACGCGGCCAGCACCTGCCCGATCTCGGCCAACGGCATCTGCACCTGGCGCAGCAGCCGGATCAGCTCGGCGGTGCCGACCTGCTCGTAGCTGTAGTAGCGATAGCCGCTGCTCGGATCGACCCATGCCGGAACCAGCAGCCCGGCATCGGCGTAGTGGCGCAGGGTGCGGATGGACAGCCGGGTCGCCTGGGCGAACCGTCCGATCTGAATCATGTTGGCCATCACTGCCTCCTGCAGACGATCCTGAACTCTCCCGTCACTGGAGAGTCAAGCAGACTGACGCCACCCCCACAGCAAAGGGGGCAGTCCCCTTCTCGGTGGGCGCACATCGGTAAGGCGGTGCTCAGCGGTGTGCGATCGGGATCTGAATCTCGGTGATGTACTCCAGCGGGTCCATGGTGTCGGCCGGCGAGACCAGATAGATCTCCCGCGGGTAGCCGATCGCCACATAGCCGTGCGAACTGATCCAGTCCTCGATGGCCCGGTAGGCCGGGCCGGCCTCGTCGTAGGGGCCACGATGAATCGCGGTGGCCACCTCGCAGGCGGCCAGTTCAGTGCACCGGACGTCCCCGTCGGCAGGGAACGGCAAGGCGATCGGGAAGCCCAACTGGATCTGTGCCGGGTGGTCGTCGTCGAAGACCTGCTCCATGACGAAGAACGCGGAGCCGGCGAAGGCCACTCCGGCGCGAGTGATCGCCGCTGCCAACTGGGCATAGCCGGACTTGACCGCTGAGGACATGTTGGAGGGGTGGGCCTGCAACTCCAGGACAGCCGCATGCTGGGCCGGCAGTTGCCTGACGTCCACTTGGAACGACATTCGCAGACCTCCTGTTCGGCGCACGCCGACCAGCGGCCCCGATGGATCAAGTGGAGTCCCGAACGACTGGCCCAGTCAAGGCCCCAACCGGCTACAAAGCAGCAGCCTTTCGGCTACCCACATGCCGAGGGCGCCCCGGATCAGTGATCCAGGACGCCCTTGAGGCCATGCGGGTCAGCTCTGGCTGGACTCGTCCACCACGTCGGCTGCCTCGGGGGTGACGGTCTCGACCGGACTGGCCGCCGAGGACGGAATCGGAGCGAACTCGATCTCGTCCAGTTCGGCCAGTGGCGAGGCCACGGTGCCGCCCAGGGTGGCCAGCATCTGCCGGACGTTGGCCAGCTGGGCGTTGATGGCGTCCCGGCGGCCGGTGGCGGCCTGGAGTTCACGCTCGGACTCGCGACGGATCTTCAGCGCGGCCAGGCGGGCTGCCTCGACGTGCTGGATGGCCTCTTCGCGGGCCGCCTTGATGGTCGACTCGGCGGCCAGCTTGGCCTCGGCCAGAGCCCGGTCGCCTTCCATCTCCAGGGCGACCTGACGCTCCTGTGCCCGGTTGATGGCCTGCTCGTTGGCGGCCATCTGCGCGGCGAACTCCTCGGCGGCCTTGTCGCGACGCTCGGCAAGGGAACGCTCGAACTCGGCGGCGGCCGCTGCGGCGCGGGCCCGCTGGTGCTCGTAGACGGCCTCGGCCTCTTCGCGGCGAGCCACGGCCTCCCGATCGGCGTAGTCGACGATCTCGTCGGCCTGCCGCTTGGCGGCCTCGACGATCCGAGCCGCCTCGGTGTCAGCCTTGCTCACCACGTCGCGGGCGTAGCGGTCGGCTGCGCTCTTGGTCTGGTTGGCGGCCTCCTCAGCCTCGGCGGAGAGCCGCTCGGCCTCGGCCTTGGCGCGGGTCTTCAGCTCGTCAGCCTCGTCCTCGGCCAGGGCCAGCATCCGGCCGATCCGGGCGCCGAGGTCGTTGAAGCTCGGCTGGTCGGACGGCTGGTTCTGCTCGACCGCGGCGAGCCGGGTGCGGTAGCCGCTCAACTGCTCCTCCAGCTGGGCCACGGTGGCCTGCAGCTTGGTGGACTCGATGGCGCTGTCCGCCGCCTCCGACCGGGCTTGGTCACGGGCCTTGGCCAAATCACCAATAGCGCGGTCGACCTCGGTCGGATCGTAGCCGCGCAGCACCGTCTTGAATCCGGGGATCTGGATCATCTCTGTTCTTCCATTCCTTGCTGGTTCGCTGCTGCGGGTCGTTCGGCGGCAAGCGCCTCAATGACCCCGGATAGGTGCCCTAGTTGGGCGGTGATGTCTTCTCGTCTCTTGGCCAACACCGACACCTCGGCGCGGGCGCGCTCCATCTGGGCTCGGGCCTCCGCGCGCACAGCATCGGCATCAGCACGTGCTTGGTTTAGCAGATCAACCGCCTCCCGGCGGATCTCTCCAGCTTTTTCATATGTATCACGCTGCAAGCGCTCGAGATCGTTGGTGGTTCGCTCCCTGATCAGCCGGGCGCCGCTCTCGGCTTCCTCGACCCGCAAGCGGGCCCGTTCCAGCTGGGCGGTGACCTCGACGTTGGCGTTGCGGAGCTCGCGTTCGGCCTCGTCCTTCGCGCGCTGGACGGTGTTGTCCGCTTCGATCCTGGCCGCGTCGAGTACCGCCTTGGCCTTGGTCTCGATCTCGATGGCGGTCGCCTTCGCGGCGGCGATGGCGGCCGCATTGCGGTGCTCGGTGGTGGTGGCGGCGATCTGCGCCTTCTCCCGGATGTCCCGGACGTGGGCAGCGACCTTGTCGCGCTCGGTGCGCTTGATGTTCTCCACCTCGGCCGCCACGCTCTCGTGCATCTCGGCCGCCTCTTCCTTCACCCGGGCGGCTTCGGCGTTGGCCGCGGCCAGCAGGCCGTCGGCGTAGCGGCGGGCCTCGTCGATCAGTCGCTCCCGTTCCGCCTGGGCTGCGCTCACCTCGGCCAGCGCGGTCTGCTTCAGCTCGGCCAGCTCGGCGTCGGACTCGGAGCGCTGCCTGGCCAGATCCGCTTCGACCTCGGCCCGATGCTGATCCAGATCGGCGGTGGTGGTGTCGGCCAGCTCGGCCAGTTCCTTGGCCAGCCGATCGCGGCGCTGGGCCTCCTCGGCAGCCAGCACCTGCTGCCGGCTCTCCACCTGGGCGTCCAGCTCGGCCAGCTTCGCCTCGGCGGTGTGCTGAGCGTCGATGGTGGCGGCGGTGGCCTCCTCCAGCATCTGCTCGGCCTTCTGCCGGGCCTCAGCGACCAGCCGGTCGGCGTCCTCACGGGCACGGGCCAGCACCTCGGCCGCGGTGTGCTCGGCGGTCTGGGTGATCATGGTGGCCTGCTCGGTGGCGTCCGAGAGCAGGCTCAGGGCGTCCCGGTGGGAGTCCTCCAAGCGAGAGTTGGCGGTGGCGATCGCGGCGGCGACGTCAGCTTCGCGCTCGGCGATCTCGCTGTTCAGCTGCTCGAGGACCTCACGCTGGGCGATGATCTCGGAGCGAATCTGGTCGGCTTCGGCCTGGGCCTCGATCCGCAGTTGGTCCGCGAGGTTCTGCGCATGGGTGAGGATCTCAGTGGCGTGCCGGGTGAGATCACTGCCGGCCTGCTGATCGCCAGGGACGGCAGAAGAGTCGGACACAGACAAATGTTCCCGGTAATCCCTTGTCGGGGCAACCCGCCACCCCCATTTTGACGAGACTGTCTGAGGTTCTGGTCCAGCGTTATCGGGCGAAATACTCCACATCCGGTGCCCGGGTAGAGTTCGGCGGGTGCAGTACGTCTCCACCAGGTCCCTCGAGGCAGCGACCACGTTCGGTTTCAGCGACATCCTGTTGGCCGGTTTGGCCGCGGACGGCGGCCTGTTCGTGCCCGCCGAGTATCCGCGCCTGACGGCTGCTGAGCTAGCCAGCTGGCGGGAAACCCTGCGGGTCGAGGGGTACGCGGCGTTGGCTCACGCGGTCTTGTCGAGGTTCATCACCGACATCGATTCGGCGGCTCTGCGGACGCTGTGTGACCGGGCCTACAACGATCAGGTTTTCGCCACCGCCGACATCGTTCCGGTTTCCGAGCTCGACGGTGGATTGTGGCTGGGGCATCTTTCCGACGGCCCGACCGCTGCATTCAAAGACTTGGCGATGCAATTGTTGGGTCAGTTCTTCGAGTACGAGCTGGCTCGTCGCGGAACCACGCTGAACATCCTCGGCGCAACCAGTGGCGATACCGGATCGGCGGCCGAGCACGCCATGCTCGGACGGCGTGGCATCCGGGTCTTCATGCTCACTCCAGCCGGTCGGATGACGCCCTTCCAGCAGGCCCAGATGTTCAGCTTGGATGACCCGTCGATCGTGAACATCGCGGTGGACGGCGTCTTCGACGACTGCCAGGACCTGGTCAAGGCGGTGGCTGGTGACCTGGAGTTCAAGCAGCGCTACGCGCTCGGTGCCGTGAACTCGATCAACTGGGCCCGGTTGGTGGCCCAGGTGGTCTACTACGTGGCCTGCTGGCTGCGGGTCACCACCTCCGATGATCAGCAGGTCGACTTCTGCGTCCCCACCGGGAACTTCGGCAACATCTGCGCCGGCCACGTGGCCCGGATGATCGGGATCCCGATCAACACCTTGGTGCTGGCCACCAATGAGAACAACGTGCTCGACGAGTTCTTCCGCACCGGCGTCTACCGGGTGCGCAGCTCGGCCGAGACGGCGGCCACCTCGAGCCCGAGCATGGACATCTCCAAGGCATCCAACTTCGAGCGATTCATCTTCGACCTGCTCGGCCGCGATGGGGCCCGGGTGCGCCGGCTGTTCGGTGAGGAACTGGCCAGCAAGGGCTACTTCGACCTGTCCGACACTCCCGAGTTCGCCGAGCTGCGTGCCCGCTATGGGTTCGTCTCCGGCTCGTCCAGCCATGCCGACCGGCTCGCCCAGATCCGTGAGGTCTACGCCCGGAACGGGGTCCTCATCGACCCGCACACGGCGGACGCGGTGAAGGTGGCCCGCGAGTTCGTCCAGCCCGGGGTGCCGATGATCGTGTTGGAGACCGCGCTGCCGGTGAAGTTCGCCGAGACCATCATTGAGGCGGTCGGGGTGGTGCCGGAGCGTCCGGCCCGTTTCGACGGGATCGAGGACTTGCCGCGCCGGGTGGTCGAGCTGCCCAATGACCCGGACGCCTTGAAGCGGCTCATCGCCGAGCGGGCCGAGCCGGTGCCGGACCTCCCTCGCTGAACCGCGGCGGATTAGGCTCAGCGACGTGCGATCTGACGAGCTCCGGGTGCTCTACTCCCGCCTGGTGGTGACCAGTTGCGAGTGGCGGACGATCGGCGTGGCCGATCCGGAGGAGCTGGCCGAGCGGGTCTTCGCCCGGCTGGACCGTGAGGCCGATGCCGATCTGGCCGACCTGTACCGCGAGGTCGACCGGGTCGTCTTCCTGGCTTTCGAGGAGTACTCCGATCGGCTCGGGCTGATGGAGAAGTTCCGCAACCTGGGGACGCCGCCGCCGGCCCGTCCGGCCCGGCTGATGCTGGACGCGCTGAGCAAGCTCAACACCCGGGATCGGGCGCTGCTGCAGCGTCGCCATTGGGACGAACTGGACGCTCTGGAACTGGCCGAGTCGCTGCGCTGGCCGGTGGAGCAGGCCGTGGCCCGGCTCGGCAGGGCCGAGGCGCGATTCCTGGCCAAGGCGCGGCGGACCCGTCCGGAGCTGGAACCGTCCGCGGTGCCGTCCCTGATCGCTTCACTCAAGCCGGGCCAGCACCGGCGGTACCCGGCTCGCTGAGGCCGGGCTCAGCTGAGCAGCAGGTACAGCGTCGGCATGGCGACGATCGCCACCAGCACGCTGACCGAGTTCGCGAAGCTGGCCAGTTCGACGTCGAGCTCGGCTTCGGCGCAGAACGCCGGCATCATGGCCGCGATCGGGGCGAACAGCAGCATCACCACAACCACCCGGGCATCTGTCGGCAACGGCAGCAGGTACCAGGAGGCCACCCCGACCACCAGGCCGAACACATAGCGGCGGGCCAGTAGCCGCGCTGCGTCGAGGTACTTGGCTCGGCTCAGTCGCAGGTCCAGGCCGATGCCGATCATCAGCATGGCCAGGAAGGGGTTCGCCGCGCCGACCGTCGAGGTGAACACGATGAGTTGGTCGGGCAGTCGCAGGTTGAGCAGTTGCATGACCAGCAGCGTCACGTAGGTCACGAAGACCGGGTTGGTACCGACCTTGCGCAGCAAGGCGCTCAGCCGCAGCCGTCCGGACGGGTGCACCAACGACATGCCCCAGCCGTAGGCGATGCCCGCGCTGGCCACCGCGGTGCCGATGTCGAACAGCGAGGAGAAGACCATCGCGTGCGGACCGACCAGGCCGGACAGGTACGGGGTGGAGAAGGCGCCGATGTTGTAGCTGCCGGAGTTGAAGACGGCGAACGCCTGGTCCTGCCGACTGCGTCGTCGGGTTTGCAGGTAGCCGATCACTTGGAGAGCGACGTTCACCAGCAGCCCGAAGACGGCCAGACCGAGCAGGGCGAACTCGACGTGGAAGGTGTTGAAGCTGGTGAACAGGGCACACGGCAGGGTCACGCCCAGCACGATCTTGGAGAACTTGCTGAAGTCGGACGTGCTCACCCAGCCGGCCCGCTTGGCCAGCTGGCCGATGCCAATGATGGCGACCAGGCTCAGCGCGCGCAGCAGGGTATCCAGCACGTCCGCACGCTACCGCCTCGGTCTGCCCGCCCCCGACTCCGTCCCACCGCCGACTCCGTCCCACCGGCCACGGGGCGCCCCGGCCCCGCCTCCCGTCCCACCGGCCACGGGGCGCCCCGGCCCCGCCTCCCGGTTCCCGCTACCGAGAGCAACTCTTGCTGCCGAAATTCCGGTAGCGGGAGTTCCATTCGGTAGCGCGAACGGGTTTGGGGGGCGGCCAGGAGCTGGCTCGGAGGGGGCGGGACGACTCGGAATGGTCTCGCCCCACCGTGCCTCGCCCGGGTCCTCCGTCCCGGATCTGCCCAGCCCCGACCGGCTCCTGCCCGGTTCCCGCTACCGAGAGCAACTCTTGCTGCCGAAATTCCGGTAGCAGGAGTTCCATTCGGTAGCGCGAACGGGTTTGGGGGGCGGCTCCGCCGCTGGCCCGGGGTGAGGGACGGCGTCGGGCGGGCCTACCCTTGCAGGGTGGACCTCAGTGAGATGCGGATCAGTTACGAGCGCGACGAGTTGGACGAGAGCGCGGCCGGCAATGCGCCGCTGGAGCTCTTCGAGCGCTGGCTGGCCCAGGCGATCGCGGCCAAGGTGCCCGAGCCGAACGCCATGACGCTGGCCACGGTCGGGCCGGACGGGCAGCCGTCCACCCGGATCGTGTTGGTGAAGAGCTGCGACGCCTCCGGGGTGGTCTTCTACACCAACTACGACAGCCGCAAGGCCCGCGAGCTGGCCGGCAACCCGAAGGCTGCTCTGCAGTTCCACTGGGTCGAGCTGCAGCGAGTGATCCGAATCGAGGGGACGGTTGAGCTCACCTCCGACGAGGAGTCGGACGCCTACTTCGCGTCCCGCCCGATCGACTCGCGGATCGGCGCCTGGGCGTCCCCGCAGAGCCAGGTGATCGCCAACCGAGGCGTCCTGGTGGCCAATGTGGCCAAGGTCGCCGCGAGCCACGGGCTGAACCCGCCGCGTCCGCCGAACTGGGGCGGCTACCGGCTGGTCCCGCACACCTGGGAGTTCTGGCAGGGCCGCAAGTCCCGGCTGCACGACCGGATCCGGTTCACCCGCCAACCCGACGGCTGGCGCAAGGAGCGGCTAGCTCCCTAGCCGGGGCAGGGTCGCGGGTTGGACGACCCCTGCCCGCGCGCACCGCAGCGTGAAACCATCGGCTGGTGACCAGTCCCACCGCTTTCGAGATCGCTGCCCGCTTCGCCTCTGTGAAGAGCTCTCCGGTACGCGACATTCTCTCGGTGGTCGGACGCGAGGACGTGATCACCTTCGCCGGCGGCATCCCGGACGCCTCCTTGTTCGAGCTGGACGACTTCCATGCCGCCTACGACTACGTCCTGACTCATCAGGGACAGCGGGCGCTGCAGTACGCCACCACCCAGGGTGAGCCGGAGCTGCTCGAGCTGCTCGCCGCCCGAACCAGTCGCAAGCTGCCCACCACGTCCGCGCAGTTGCAGGTGACCAGCGGCTCCCAGGAGGGGATCTACCTGGTCGGCCAGGTGTTGCTCGATCCCGGCGACGTGGTGCTGGTCGAGCAGCCCACCTACCTGGCCGCCGTGCAGGCGTTCACCCTCAGCGGCGCCCGGCTGATCGCGGTCGAGACCGACGACAGCGGGGTGCTGCCGGACGCGCTCGACGCCGCCATCGCCGAGCATCACCCCAAGTTCGTCTACCTGATCCCCACCTTCCAGAACCCCAGCGGACGCTCGATGCCGGTCGATCGCCGGGCCGCGGTGGCCGAGGTGCTGCTACGCACGCGGACGCCGCTGCTCGAGGACGACCCCTACGGAGAGCTGCGCTTCGAGGGGGTCTCGGCACCGCCGCTGGCCGCACTGCCGGGGATGGCCGCCCAGACCGTCCTGCTCAGCTCGGCGTCGAAGATCATGGCCCCCGGCATCCGGATCGGCTGGCTGCGTGCCGAGGGTCCGATCCTGCGCGCCATCGAGGTGGCCAAGCAGGCGGTCGGGCTGCAGAGCGCGGTCACCGATCAGCTCGCCGTGGCCCGCTACCTGGCCACCTGCGACCTGGACGCCCACATCGCCCACGTCAGCCGGATCTATCGAACCCGCCGGGACGCCATGGCCGACGGGCTGGCCGGCCTGCTCCCGGCCAGTGCCACGATCACGCATCCAGAAGGCGGGATGTTCTTGTGGGCGAGCCTGGGTGGAGGCGTCGACACCGCCGAGTTGTTGCCCAAGGCGGTCGACAACGGCATCGCCTACGTCCCCGGCTGGCCGTTCTTCGTGGCCGACCCCGACCATTCGGCCATGCGGCTGTCCTATGTGACCAACTCGCCCGAGGTGATCGCCGAGGGCCTGTCCCGGTTGGCCAAGGTGTTCGGCTGGGCCTGAGCGTTCAGCGCGTCCGCTGCCGAAAGCTCTCCCGGTAGCGGGACGGGGCCACCGAGACCCGCGCCTGGAAGTGCTTGCGGAACAGGTCGGCGCTGCCGAAGCCCACCCGTGCGGCGATCTGCTCGATGCTCAGGTCACTGCTCTCCAGCAGTTCCTGGGCTGCCACAACTCGCTGGTCGATCAGCCAACGGCTCGGGCTGACCCCCAGGTCGGCGAAGCGACGCTGGAGGGTGCGGGGGGACACCTGGGCGGCCACAGCCAGCCGATCGAGGGTCCAGCGTCGGCTCAGGTCGGCACTGACCGCCTGCTGCAGTCGGTCCAGGTCGGCACCGGGCAAGTCTTCGCGCCCGACTCGTGGCGGGATGAACTGGGCCTGGCCGCCGGAGCGGGAGACCGGCAGCACCATCGAGCGGGCCACCGTCGCGGCCGCCGCTGTTCCGTGGAAGTGGCGGACGATGGCCAGACACATGTCGACACCGGCCGTGACCCCGGCCGAGGTCCACAACCGGCGTTGCTCGTCGTGCAGGTGGATCACTGCCGGATCAACCCGGATGGACGGATGCTGCGCGGCCAGCCGTCCGGTGTGGCGCCAGTGGGTGGTCGCCGAGCTGCCGTCGAGCAGGCCGGTCTCGGCCAGCAGGAAGGTCCCGGTGCACAGGGCGGCCAGGGTTGCCCCGCGGGCGTGCTGCGCCCGTAGCCAAGCCGCGGACGCCTGGACGTCCACGCCGTCGAAGTCGTCCAGCACCGTCTCGATCTGGCTGAACCCCGGGATCAGGATCAGCTCGGCGGCGTCCAGAGCGGATAGCGGCTCGACGTCGGTGCGCAGCCCGCCGCTGAGCGGAACCGGGCTGGACGGACCGGCCAGGACGACCTCGTTGCGCGGAGCACCGTCGGCCACGCCGGAGCTGAACACCTCGATGGCGATCGCCACATCGAAGCTGCGCATTCGCGGAAGGAGCAGTACGCCGACCAGCATGACGCGATATTAGCGATACCTGACATCTACGCCACTCGTCCGCCACCCGCGCGCAGGCTGGAATGGAGCCATGAACGACAAGACTGCACTGATCGTGATCGACGTCCAGCTCGGCTTCGAGGTGGAGTCGTTCTGGGGCGTCCCGGCCAATCCGGACGCCGACGCCCACATCGCCGCCCTGGTCGCGGCCTGGACTGCCGAGGACCGCGGCCCGATCGTCCTGGTCCGGCACGACTCGGGCAAGCCCAGCTCGCCGCTGCACCCGTCCAACCCGGGCAACCGGCTGAAGGGCTACTTGGCAGAACTCAGCCCGGACCTGCTGATCACCAAGAACGTGAACTCGGCGTTCCTGGGCGCGCCGAACCTCGATCAGTGGCTGCGCGAGGCCGGCATCCAGCGGCTGGTGCTGTGCGGGATCCAGACCAACATGTGTGTCGAAACCACCGCCCGGATGGGGGGCAACCTCGGCTACCAGGTGATTGTGCCCCTCGATGCCACCAGCACTTTCGCCCTGGCCGCCGACCTGCCCACCGGACGAGTGCAGCTGAGCGGAGCCGAACTGATGGCGGCCACCGCCGTGAACCTGCAGGCCGGCGGCTTCGCCCAGGTGGTCAGCACCGCAGCTCTGCTGTCCGACCGCCCGGCGTCCTAGAAGCCCGGGACGTCCAGCTGGCCCAGCGCGCGCCGAATGGTGACGGCATCGTCCGCAGGGGTGTGGACGATGCCGTGCAGGCCGGCGCTGCGGGCGGCTTCGATGTTCTCTGGCAGGTCGTCGATCATCACGGCCTCCTCCGGAGCCACCCCGAGCCGAGTGACGATCTGGGTGAAGTAGGCCGGGTCGGGCTTGGCCACCCCCAACTCGAAGGAGTAGCAGAGCTCGTCGAAGTAGTCGGCATAGGGCAGGTTCTGCTGCATCCACCGACCTCGATAGGGCTGCTGGTTGGTGGCCAGCGCCGTCTTCAGGCCGGCGGCCCGGGCCTCGGCGACCACCTCGAGCATCGGCTCACGCAGCTCGATCCGGTACCAGATCTGGATCAGCTCCTCGACGCTCACCGTCAGCCGGTACCGCTCGATCACCGTCTGCAGCACCTCGACCAACTCGACCTGGCCGGTCATGGTCGTGGCCTCCTCGGCCAGCAGGTCCTTGACGAAGCCTGGCCGGTCCTCACCCAGCCGCGTGAACGCCTCGATGGCGCCGGCCGTCGGCCACTGCAGCACCCCGTCCGCGTCGAACAGCAGGGCGCGGATCATCGGCCGGTCCTCGCGGGCCGGACGGTCGGCTGCCGAACTCAATTGGCCAGGGAGCGGGCAGCGCCCTTGTCGGCCGACAGGGCCAGGGATGCGTAGACCTTCAACGCCATGCTCACCTGGCGGTCGCGGTTCTTCGGCTTCCACCCCTCGGCGTCGCGGACGGCCCGGCGCGCGGCCAGGGTCTCGTCATCGACCAGCAGGTTCATGCTGCGCTCGGGGATCGAGATCTCGATGATGTCGCCGTCCTCGACCAGGCCGATCACGCCACCGGAGGCGGCCTCCGGCGAGACGTGGCCGATCGACAGGCCCGACGAGCCGCCGGAGAAGCGTCCGTCGGTGATCAGCGCGCACTTCTGACCCAGGCCCAGGCCCTTGATGTAGGAGGTCGGGTAGAGCATCTCCTGCATGCCGGGGCCGCCCTTGGGGCCCTCGTAGCGGACGATCACCACGTCGCCGGGCTGGACCCGCTTGCTCAAGATGGCCTCGACGGCCTCCTCCTGGGACTCGGTCACCACGGCCGGGCCGCGGAACGTCCACACGGCCTCGGGGACGCCGGCAGTCTTCACGATGGCGCCGTCCACGGCCAGGTTGCCCTTCAGGATGGCCAGGCCGCCGTCGACGGTGTAGGGGTGCGCCACGTCGCGAATGCAGCCGGCCTCGGAGTCGACGTCCAGCTCGTCCCAGCGGGCCGTCGAGCTGAACGCCTCGGTGGTCCGCACGCCGCCGGGCGCTGCGTGGAAAAGCTCGATGGCCTCGGGCAACGCGCTGCCGCCGCGGATATCCCAGTTGGCCATCCAGGCGTCCAGCGAGGGGGAGTGGACGGCGTGGACGTTGCGGTCTAGCAGCCCGCCGCGATCCAGCTCACCGATGATGGCGGCGATCCCGCCGGCTCGGTGGACGTCCTCCATGTAGTAGTTGGTGGTGTTCGGGGCCACCTTGCAGATGCACGGGGTGATCCGGGACAGCGCGTCGATGTCATCGGAGTCGAAGTCGACCCCGGCCTCGTGGGCCGCGGCCAGCAGGTGCAGCACGGTGTTGGTGGAGCCACCCATGGCGATGTCGACCCGCATGGCGTTCGCGAAGGCCTCGCGAGTGGCGATGGCCAGCGGCAGGACCGACTCGTCCTCGTCGTCGTAGTAGCGCTTGGCCAGCTCGACCACCAGCTTGCCGGCGTTCAGGAACAGGTCGCGGCGCGCGGACGCGGTGGCCAGCGTCGAGCCGTTGCCGGGCAGGGCCAGGCCGATCACTTCGAGCAGGCAGTTCATCGAGTTGGCCGTGAACATCCCCGAACACGAGCCGCAGGTCGGGCAGGCGTTGGCCTCGATGGTGTGCATCTGCTCGTCGGTGACGGTCTCGTCCACAGCCTTGTACATGGCGTCGATCAGGTCGAGCCGGGTGGTGGCCACGCCCTCGAAGACGTGCGCCTTGCCGGCCTCCATGGGGCCGCCGGAGACGAACACGGTCGGGATGTTCAGCCGCAGCGCGGCCAGCAGCATGCCCGGAGTGATCTTGTCGCAGTTGGAGATGCAGACCAGGGCGTCCGCCTTGTGCGCGTTCACCATGAACTCCACCGAGTCGGCGATCAGCTCACGGCTGGGCAGCGAGTAGAGCATGCCGTCGTGGCCCATGGCGATGCCGTCGTCGATGGCGATGGTGTTGAACTCGCGTCCGACGCCGCCGGCTTCAGCGACCGCACCGGCCACCAGCTGGCCCATGTCCTTGAGGTGGACGTGCCCGGGGACGAACTGAGTGAACGAGTTCGCAATGGCCACGATCGGCTTGCCGAAGTCGGATTCGACCAGTCCGGTGGCGCGCCACAGGGCGCGAGCGCCGGCCATGTTGCGGCCGTGGGTGGTGGTGCGAGAACGCAGTGCGGGCATGACTACCTCATTTCGATGCAGGAGCCAGCCTAGTTCGCCGTGTCCAACGCGGGCAGTCCCATCTCGTCCGCTTGGGACGAACAGCCCCGCGCGGCCCCGCTCCGGCCGGGTTGGCCGCGGCCGCTCGGGGTCTGTATTCACTCAGTATTGAAATGCATGATCTGCTGGTCTAGCGTCTGTGGCAGTGGGTGGCGCCGAAGGGCACGGGGGCATCGAGGTCCGACGGTCCGCTCGCGGTTGCGATACGGCTCAGGTGTCGCACTCGCCCTGGCCGGTGTCGCGCGGTGAAGGTAGAAGAGGAAGCGCAACTGTGGGCTGAGCCCGTGGCGTCTTGGGGGAGCCGCCTGCGGAGTGGGACGAAAGGGAACCGTCCCCATGCGTCCCACCCGCTCAGTGGGGACGGTTCCATCGAGTTGCGCTGACCAGAGTGGACGGTGTCGGAACCGTCCCCGTTTCGGTCCGGCTAGAGGTCGACGGTGCCGGTGATGATCGGGCGGACTCGTCCACCGATCCAGATGTCGGTGCCATCGTCGTGGACGAAGATCTCGCCGCGCCGGCCCAGCTGCGAGCCCTGGGTGGCCGTGTACTCGGACGGCACGGCGCCGCGGGCGCGCAGCCACTGGGCGACCGAGGCGTTCAGGCTGCCGGTGACCGGATCCTCCCAGGCGCCGACCTGGCCGCGCACCTCGTACGCGAAGCGTCCGGTCTCCCGTCCGACCAGGCCCAAATGCTCCAGCGGGCCGAGCCTGCTGTGATCGAAGCGGACGGTGCGGACGGCCTGGGCGTCGGCCAGTTCGACCATCATCCACGGCGGGCCGTTGTCGCCCCACTCGTGGGCCACCCATTCGCTGCTCGGGACTCCGATCACGGCCTCGATTCGGGCGACCAGTTCGTCGGACAGTGGTCCGGTGCGTCGCCGCGGCGGGGCGGCGAAGGCCACCTGGTCGTCCTCGATCAGCAACGGCACCAGGCCGACTCCACACTCCTGAACCAGCTCGCCGGGACGCCGCGGGACGCCGCCGGCGGCCAGCCAGGCGAAGCCGCTGCCCAGGGTCGGGTGCCCGGCGAAGGGCAACTCGTTGTCGATGGTGAAGATCCGCACCCGGTAGTCGGCCTCCGGGGTGGTCGGCGGCAGCAGGAAGACGGTCTCGGACAGGTTCGTCCAGGCCGCGAAGCCGGCCATCTCGGCCTCACTCAGCCCGTCGGCGTCCACCACGACGCCCAGCGGGTTGCCGAAGCCGTCCGCCTCCGGCCCGAAGACGTCGACCTGGGTGAACCGCCGCTGCATCAGTCGCCCAACCCCGTCCGCAACTTGCGGGCGGTCAGGATCCATTCGTGGTCGGGCGGGACGAGCTTGAGGTGGCCGGCCACCTCGGGCAGCGGCACCAGTTCGGTGTCCTCGCCGCGGGCTGCCACCATCACTCCGAAGTTGCCCTTGCTGACCGCATGAGCCGCGGCCGTCCCGATCCGGGAGCCGAGCAGCCGATCGGCCGCGCACGGCGTCCCGCCGCGCTGGACGTAGCCCAGGATCGACACCCGCGACTCCAGCCCGGTCGCGGCCTCGAGCTCGCGGGCCAGCTTGAAGGTGTGCTCGCGCTGGGAGTCCTCGACGTTGGCCAGGTGCGCCTTGGCGGCCCGGGCCGCCTCCGGCGTGCTGGCCGACTTCACCAACAGCCGGGCGGCTTCCAGATCGGCGGTGTCGTGCAGATCCCGGGCGCCTTCGGCGACGGCCACCACCGAGAAGGTCGAGCCATGCTTCAGTCGAGCCTTGATCGTCTCGGCAACGCTCTCCACCGAGTACGGGATCTCGGGCAGCAACACGATGTCGGCACCGCCGGCGATCCCGGCGCCCAGGGCCAGCCAGCCGGCCCGATGGCCCATGATCTCGGTGAGGATGATCCGGTGGTGGCTGTGCGCGGTCGAGTGCAGCCGGTCGATGGCCTCGGTGGCGATCTCCATGGCCGTGGCGAAACCGAAGGTGGTGTCGGTACGAGCGATGTCGTTGTCGATGGTCTTGGGCAGGTGAATCACGTTGGCTCCGGCCTCGACCAGGCGCAGCGCGTTCTTGGCCGTGCCGCCACCGCCGAGCATCACCAGAGCGTCCAGGCCGTCAACGGCCAGGTTCTCCAGCACCTGCGGACGCATGTCGCGCACCTCGCCGTCCACCACCATCTTGTGGACCTTGTCCCGGCTGGTGCCCAGGATCGTCCCGCCGACGGTGAGGATGCCGGACAGGGCGCTGGAGTCCAGCTGGACGAACCGGTTCTCGACCAGCCCTCGGATGCCGTCGCGGAAGCCGACCAGCTCCCAGCCGTTGCTGATCGCCGCCTTGCCGAAGCCCCGGATTGCCGCATTCAGCCCCGGGCTATCCCCACCGGCGGTCAGAATTCCGATCCTTTTGGTCGCTTCAGCCATGGCGGTCCCTTCGATTCGACTAGGCCTCAGGCTAGCGGCAGGTCCTTGCCGCGATCCCCGGTGGGGGTGCTTTGCTTGTGGTAACGCACGATCGATTGGAGGCCGGATGTCCCACCCCCTGCGCCGGACGCTGCTGCCGGCTGTGCTGTTCTTCGTCCTGGCCGGCTGCGCCGTGACGCCGCCCAATGCCACCCAAACGCCGCCGACTACGCCGTCGAGTCTCTCGCCGAGTCCCAGCCCGGTGGCCACCACCCCGGCGGCCAGCCCGACGCAGACCCCCTCCCAGACTCCGGCTGCCAACACCGTCGAGCTGGCCGGGAACGGCCTGGGCGGCCTGAAGTTCGGCACCCCGGAGAAGACCGTCGCACAACTGCTGACCACCCGGCTGGGCGCCCCGGACGAGCGGATGGAAGGCGTGCTCTGCGAGCTGAACGACGCCGCCCCGTGGGCCGCCACGGTCACCTACGGCGGGCTGTGGGTGCAGTACCAGGCCAAGACGGCGTCCAAGAAGGCGCCGCGGACGCTCTCGGCCTGGGGCTTCCAGCTGAAGGAGCCGTTCGCGGCTCCGCTGGTGATAGCCGGTGACGTCCCGCTCGACTTGAACTTCGCCGAGCTGAAGAAGCAGTTCCCCGACGGCAAGCTCACCGACTCCGAACTGGGCGACGGCGGGCAGATCTTCACCCTGGCCAACGGGCTGACCTTCATGGGGTACGACGGCCAGCCCGACACCGTGATGGCCGGGCCGATCTCCTACTGCGACTAGGCGCAGGCTCAGCCCAGGGCGAGGGCCAGGTCGTCCCCGGACGCGCGGAAGCCGACCCGGAGCAGGTAGCTGCGGACGTCCGGTGACGGGCTCGCCGCAAGGATCTGGCGGGCACCGGCGTCGGTGAACGCCTTCGTGCCGCGCCGGTACAGCCAGGTGCCGATCCGGGAGTCGCGGTAGGCGCTCATCACGTAGTCGAGCTTGAGCCGCAGGGTGTCGCCGTCCCGGCTGGCCACGAAGACGCCGGCCGGCAGCCCGTTTCGGGTCAGCAGCAGCACCAGATCGTCCGCGTCGGGTCCGGTGAACTCGGGATGGAAGTGCGCGATGTCGGCGGCGTGCGAGCGCAGGAAGTCCTGCAGGAAGGGAGCGTCGGTCGCGATCGGCACCGCGCCCAGATCACGGTTGGCGCTGAACTCCTTGCGCAGGAACCAGATGTTGATGGCCGCGACGGCGGTGTTGGTGATGATCACCGGGATCGAGCCGAGCGCGACCCCGTACCCGACGAAGACCACCGAACCGACCAGCGAAACGATCCGCAGCCGGACTACCGAGGTCATCGCCAGTGAGGCGACCACCAGCGCCGACGCCAGATACCCGATCAGATCCACCCATGTGAGGCCCATCCGCCAAGAGTAAGCCACCCGCACGGGCCGCGGATCAGGGGGCAGTCCCCCTTTCCCGTGAGCGGCGGGGACGGTTCCATTGCCGCCCACGTGGTCTCAGGTTGGCCAAGGGCGGTAGGGGCGGCAATGATGGCGATATGCCTTTGGATGCAGCCAACCCCTTCGCCAGCCCGTCCGTCCTGCCGTTTGGTCTGCCCGACTTCACGGCCATCGCCGACACCGACTATCAGCCGGCGATCGAGGCCGGAATGGCCGAGCAGCTGGCTGAGCTGGACGCCATCGCCACCAACCCCGAGCCGGCCGATCTGGCCAATGTGATCGAGGCGTGGGAGCGCAGCGGCGAGCTGTTCACTCGGGCGGCCAACGCCTTCTACACAAAGCAGCCGGCCGACACCAACGACGTGCTGGACGCCGCCGAAGCCGCGATCGCCACCGCTTGGGCCGCCCACCACGACGCCATCTACCTGAACCGTGCGCTGTACGACCGGGTGGCCGCGCTGGACGAGCGGGTCCGCGCCGGCGAAGTCACTCTGGACGAGCAGTCGGCCTACTGGCTGACCCGCAAGCTGGCCGATTTCGTCCGGGCCGGGGTGAACCTGCCCGACGAGCCCAGGGCCCAGTTGCAGCAGCTGAACGCCCGGATCGCCGAGCTTCAGTCGGCCTTCGGCCGGGAGAGTCTGGCCGGCATGAATGAGGCTGCCGTCCTGGTCACCGACCCCGCCGAGTTGGACGGGCTGAGCCCGGCCGAGGTGGCTGCCGCCGCCGAGCTGGCCGCCGGACGCGGCCTGGAGGGCTGGCTGATCGAGGTCGAGAACACCACCGGCCAGCGCTGCCTGGACGTGCTCACCAACCGTGGGCTGCGCGAGCGCGTCCATCGCGCTGCGATCGGACGCGGCCTGTCCGGGGCCCACGACACCCGAGCCATCGTGGCCGAACTGGCCCGGCTCCGCGCCCAAAGGGCCGCGCTGCTCGGCTTCGCCAGCCACGCCGACTACGCCGCCTCTGACGGCTGCGCCGGCTCGGCCGCCGCGGTCTGGGAGCTGTTCACCAAGCTGGCCCCGGCCGCGGTCGGCAATGCCAAGGCCGAAGCTGCCGAGCTGGCTGAGCTGTGGGCCGAGATCGCCCCTGGGGAGAGCTTCGAGGCCTGGGACTGGCAGTTCGTGAGCGAGCAGCTGCGGACCAAGCGGTTCGCCCTGGATTCGGGCCGGCTGCGTCCCTACCTGGAGCTCGAGCGGGTGCTGCACGAGGGTGTGTTCGCCGCAGCCAACGGGTTGTTCGGGATCACCTTCACCGAGCGGACGGACCTGCGCGGCTACAACGACGAGGTCCGAGTCTTCGAGGTGGACGAGGCTGACGGCACCCCGATCGGGCTGTTCCTGGCCGACTTCTACACTCGCGGCGGTAAGCAGGGCGGGGCGTGGATGAACAACGTCCGCGACCAGAATCATCTGCTGCGCCAGCTGCCGATCGTCACCAACAACTCCAACCTGGTCAAGCCGCCGGCCGGCGAGCCGACACTGATGACCTGGGACGACGTGATCACGCTGTTCCACGAGTTCGGCCACGCCCTGCACGGGCTGCTCTCCGACACCCAGTACCGCTCGCAGTCGGGCACCGAAACCCCGCGTGACTTCGTCGAGTACCCGTCCCAGGTGAACGAGATGTGGGCGCTGGAGCCGTCCCTGCTGCGGGCCTACGCCGTGCATTACGCGACCGGGGAGCCGCTGCCGGCGGCCTGGGTGGAGACGCTGATCGGGTCGAATCGCTACGGGCAGGGCTACAAGACCACCGAGTACCTGGGCGCCGCGCTGCTGGATCAGGTCTGGCATTCCACGCCGCTGGCCGAGCTCCCGTCCGGGCCGGACGAGGTGGAGGCCTTCGAGCAGGCTGCGCTGGCCAAGGTCGGGCTGGACTACCCGCTGGTGCCGCCGCGCTACCGCTCGACGTACTTCCGGCACAGCTTCGAGGGGGGCTACGACGCCGGTTACTACGCCTACCTGTGGAGCGAGGTGATGGACGCGGACACGGTCGCGTTCATCACCGCCAATGGCGGTCTGACCAGGGAGAACGGCGAGCGCTACCGCCGTCGGCTGCTGGCTCGCGGCGGCTCGATCGACTCGATGCAGGCCTTCCGGGACTACCGGGGCACCGACCCGGATCTCGCACACCTGTTGGAACGCCGCGGCCTGGCCTGAGCCAGGAACGTCCGACCTTCTTTCGGCTTGCTGGTGGGTCGGGATGCCTCGAACCCGAGAAGGGTCCCGATCTGGAGCCGTCGGACGAGCCGGCTGAAGTGAAACCCGATTTCGGTACCGATTTCAGGCTCGGAGGAGCTCGGATGGGGCGCCAAAGTCGGGTTTGAGTTGCTGGCTGCCGCGTGAGCGGTTCGGATCGGGACCAAACTCGGGTTTGAGCGCCCATGGTGCGGCGGCGGGCTCAGTCGACGAACTGCGCCGTCAGCAGGCCGTAGAGGGCATTGCCAAGTCGGAGCTCCTCCGCCCGCAGCAGGTCGGACGGGGTGAGCACCGACTCGATCACGCCCAGCTCGAGGTCGGCCAGCGACGCGGCGCGAGTCAGGCTGGGCAGCACTCCGCAGCACAGCGGCGGGGTGTGCCAGGCCCCGTCCAGCCGGACGAGCAGGCAGCTGCGGGCACCCTCGGTGAGCTCGCCGCGCTCGTTGGTGAACACCGCGTCGAACAGGCCTCGGCTGCGGGCATCGGCCAGAGCGCGGTCGTAGGCCGAGCGCAGGGTGGTCTTGTGTCGCAGAGTCGGGTCGGCGCTGTGCCGCGGTTGCGGGTGCAGGGCGAACCGGGCAACCGGCACTGTCTCCAAGTGGCGCAGCGCGAGCGAGTACTGGCCGTCCTCGCCCAGTCCGAGCCGCAGTCCGAGGGTGTCCTCGTCGGGTGCGGCGACCGCGGACGCCTGCGCGAGCCCGGCCATCAACGCCTCGTCGAACTCCGACGGACGCCAGGGCAGCCCCAGTTCGGCCGCGCTGGACGCCATTCGCTCCCGATGTGCGTCGGCGGCTGGAGCCAGCCAGCCGAGATCGGTCCGAACCAGCCGGATGGTCTCGATCAGCTCGAACCGGCGTCCGATCCGGTCCAGGAACTGGCCCTTGAGAAGGCATTCGGCCCACTCGTCCGCGGCAACCGATGGGTAGGTGATGCCAGCGCCGAGCCCGAGTCGCAGCGGCCAGCTGACCAGTCCGGCGGGCGTGATGTCCGGCTCAGCGGGGGCCTCGAGAGTGCGGATCGGGACGCTCATGGTGACCGCGAGCCCGTCCGGCCCGGCCGAGAGGTAACCGATGGCGCCGCAGTACGCGCCGCGCGGCCCGGCCTCCAGCTCGCCCAGGATCCGGATCGTCTCCCGCTTCGGAGCGCCGGTCACCGAACCGCACGGGAACAGGGCGTCGAGGAGCTCCCACAGGCTCGGTAGCACGTCCAGGTCGGCGGTGATGGTCGTGGTCATCTGGAGCACCGACCCGTGCTGCGCAACCGCGAACGGTTCGCTGACCGCCACCTGTCGAGTCTGCGGCAGCCGGGCCAGGTCGTTGCGCAGCAGGTCGACGATCATCAGGTTCTCGGCGCGGTTCTTCGGGTCGGCGGCCAGCGCCTCGGCGTTGGCCGCGGTCTCCTCGGGCGTGGCTCCGATCGGGGCTGTTCCCTTCATCGGACGGGTGGTCAGCCGACGTCCGTCCAGGCTGAAGAACAGCTCCGGCGACAGCGAGAGCAACGACGTTTCCGGAGACAGCAGCAGCGCGCCGTAGCCGATCTCGGCCTCGGCGGCCAGCTGAGCGAAGCCGGACGCCAGCAGTCGATCCCCGCCCGAAGTGTCGCCCGACGGCTCGGCCCAGCCGCGGAGGCGGCTGTCAGTCCCGAAGGTGAGGTTGGCCTGGTAGGTCCGTCCCGCGGCGATCTGCTCGCGGACCCGTTCCACGGCGGCACCGTAGGCCTCGGCCGTGATCGACGGCTGCACTGGTGCGAACTGCGCCTCGGCATCGCCGGCCAGCGCGGCCAGCCACGCCAACGCCTGGTCGGCGGTGAGCAGATCGCAGCCGGCGAACTCGACGGCCTGCAGCAGTGGCGTCCGGCCGGGGTCGGCGAGCGGAGTCAGGCCGTCCGCGACCGAGAACACTCGGTAGGCCTCGTAGGCCAGGCTCAGCACGATCTCGGCGCCGTCCCGGGTGGCGGCGTCCAGCTCGTCGACGGTGCGACGGACGTCGGCAGCCGAGGCATCGGCCGGGCAGCCCCAGGATCGCACTGGGCCTCGATAGCGTCGGCAGCGCGCCTGGCTAGGGTCGGCGTCGAACAGGAGGGCGCCGAGCTGGCCGAGCGATCTGGTCATCGTGGCCACGCTAGCGGCCGGGACCCGCCTCGTCCCCGGGATCAGGGTGGCAGTTGCGCGACCTTGTCAGCGGGCGGACGGTGATGGAACCGTCCCCTAGTCCATGACCTCGGGTTCGATCACCAGGTCCGGGCCGCGGGCGGCCCGCAGGCTGTCGATGGTGAGGACGACCAGCGCCACCCACACCAGGCTGAAGCCGATCCAGCGGGGCAGCGGCATCTGCTCATGGTTGAACAGGACGCCGATGCTGAACTGGATCACCGGCGCCAGGTACTGCAGCAGCCCGATCACTGACAGCGGGATCCGTTGCGCGGCACCGGCGAACAGCAGCAGCGGGATCGCCGTGACCGCGCCGGCCAGGGCCAGTCCGACGGTGAGCCCGGGGCCTTCGCTGAAGAAGTGGCTGCGTCCGGTGACCTGCAGCCACACCAGGAAGCCCAGCGCGAACGGAGTGAGCAGCGCCGTCTCGATGGTCAGCCCGACCAGCGGGCTCACGTGGGCGCCCAGCTGCTTCTTAGCCAGGCCGTAGAAGCCGAAGCTGAAGGCCAGCGAGAGGGCCACCCACGGCACCTGACCGAAGCCGATGGTGATCACGATCACGGCCAGCGCACCCACGCTCAGCGCCACCACCTGTGCGCGCCGGAGCCGTTCGCCGAGCACCAGGACGGCCAGGCTGACCGTCACCAGCGGGTTGATGAAGTAGCCAAGGGCGGCGTCGACGATGTGGTTGTTCAGCACGCCCCACACGTAGATCGACCAGTTGGCGGTGACCAGCAGACCGGCCCCGGTCAGTCCCCAGAACAGCTTGGGGGTGCGTAGCGCCTCGACGAAGCCCCCGAGCTGGCGGGTGACCAGCAGGCCGAGCAGGCAGAACACGAACGTCCAGGTGACCCGATGGCCGATGATCTCGAACGGATCGGCCGCCGACAGCATTTTGAAGTAGAACGGGAACGCGCCCCACAGTAGGTAGGCGGTGAACGCCAGGATCAGGCCGGTGGAGTCGAGCTTCTGCTGCGGACGTTCTGGCACCAGAACACCCTATGCGAGCCGCGCTGCCCTTCCCGCACCCTGCCCGAGGACCGACCCTGGCTTGGTGGAGTCGCGCACGACCCGACGCAGCATGGTCTCGGCCACCACGGGATGCAGCACGCGCACCGGCAGGAAGTACAGCCGGCCCAGCCAGCCGTGCAGCTTCACCACGGTGACAATGCACAACACGTCGTCGCTGATGGTGGTTCCGATCCGGAAGTCGAGGTGCTTGTCCCGATTCTCGATCAGCGCCTCGCCGTCGATGACCTCGCTGACGAGGGTGCCCTGCCCGGTCTCCCTGCGGATCCCGAACAGCGGCACGATCGCGTTGCGGATCACCATCAGGGCCCGCAGCGCCATCGGCCAGGACTCATGGGAGAAGATCCGCTCCGCCCATACGGCCGGGTCTCGGTTGGTATCTGTCGGGAGCTCGATCAGCTGAGCGTCGGCGTAGTCAAAGCCAGGCGTCCGGGCGAGGGCCTGGGCACCGGCGGGGATGCAGGTAGCGCGGGTCACTGGTTCCTCCTCATAGTTTTTGGGGTATGCCACAAATACTAATGATTCTTGAGCCCTGCCACAAATACTCCTAGGATCGCCGCATGGGCCGGCCGCCGCGATTCGACAACGACGACATCCTCAACGCCGCGCTGGCGGTTGTCGCCGAACGCTGGCGATATGCCACGGTCGAGGAGGTCGCCGCGCGCCTGGGGACCCGAGTGGGCAGCATCTACTACAGGTTCCCGACTCGGGAGTCCCTGTTCGTCGCGCTCTGGGTTCGCAGCATCCGACGCTTCCAGGTCGCGTTCATGGACGCACTGGAGAACCCGGATGCCGAGCAGGCGCTACTGGCCGCTGCCTGTCGGGTGCCTGACTACTGCCGGGCGAACCCCGAGGAGGCGATCGCGCTCACCTTGTATCGGTATCACGCCTTGGTG
The DNA here is from genome assembly GCF_002563675.1 of Propionicimonas paludicola. Lineage (NCBI taxonomy): Bacteria > Bacillati > Actinomycetota > Actinomycetes > Propionibacteriales > Nocardioidaceae > Propionicimonas > Propionicimonas paludicola. The sequence goes on from NZ_PDJC01000001.1 coordinate 3,221,832, forward strand.
GCGGATTGCCCGCAGGACCAGCGCGAGGATGTTGTGAGTCTCAACGACTCCGCCGAGATGGCCCTTATGGCGACGGGCAGGCGTTTCGGTGCTGCCGATGCCGACCTGGTTAAGGTGCGAACGGCCGTGCAACAGCTTCCGTACGCGATGATTCGCCCCTACCTCGGCGCGAGTGAGCCCATTCCGGACTGGATCACGCCGGCGACCCGCGCTGCCAGCGCGGCGGTGCTGGCCCTGATACCGCGCGGCTGAAGCCGGGCCGGGCTCAGCGGAGCCCGAGGAAGTCGACCAGCAGCTGGTTGTACTGGTCGGCGGCCTCCAGGCTGGGCATGGCGCCGGCCCCGTCCAACTCCACGTAGAGGCCCTGCGGCAGTGCGTCGGCCAACTGCTTGCCGGCCGCCCGGGACGGGTCGGACGCCCCGGCGAACACCAACGCCGGCACCTCCACGGTGCCGATCTTGGCGCCGAAGTCGGCCCCGGCAATCACGTCCAGGGCGCGCAGCAGGTCGGCCTTGGTGGCTCCGCTGTCGGCCAGTGCCTGGTTGGGCAGCATCCGGATCAGCGTCTTCTGCATGCCCAGGGCCAGCCGGCCCGGGGTCAGCATGGCCCCGGAGAGCACCAGCCCGGCCACCATGCTCGGCTCGGTGGTGGCCACTTGCAGCGCGGTCATGGCGCCGAGTTGGTGGCCGACCAGCCAGGCCTTCTCGATGCCGTAGCGGTCGAGCTGGCTGATCACGTCCGCGGCGGTCGAGACCAGTGAGATGTCACCTGGCTTACCGGGACGGAGCCCTGCCAGCCACGGCGCGATCACTCGGACGTCCGCACCGATGGCCTCGACCTGCGGCTGCCACATCTGTGGCGTCTGGCCGGCCGAGTGCAGCAGCACCACCGGCAACCGGCGGCCGGTCATCACAGCTTGCTGACCGTGAAGGTGAAGCCGAGCTCCTCGTCAGCGAACCAACCCTCGCCGGCCGGGGCCTCGGCCACGTCGGTGGCCAGCACCTCGTCGGCGATCAGCCCGGCGTGGGCGCGGATGGCGTCCGCGGTCTCACCGGTGGCCGACCAGCGCAGCGCGATCCGGTCCGACACCTCGAAGCCCGACGACTTGCGAGCCTCCTGGATGGCGCGGACGAACTCGCGGGCCAGGCCGGCCCGGATCAGCTCGGGGGTCAGCTCGAGATCCAGGGCCACCGTCTCGCCCTGCTCGTTGACCACCGACCAGCCCTCGCGCGGACGCTCGGAGATCAGCACCTCCTCGGCGCTCACCTCGGTCGTTCCCAGCTCGGGCACCTCCACGGTGGCCGTACCCGAGGCGGCCAGGGACGCAGCCAGGGCGGAGGCATCGGCCGCGGCGATGGCATTGGCCACCAGCGGGGTCTGCTTGCCGAATCGCTTGCCCAGCGCCCGGAAGTTGCCCTTGGCCGAATGGTCGACCAGGTCACCGGCCGAAGCGAAGGACTCCACCGACTCCACGTTCAGCTCGGCCTCGATCTCGGCGATCAGCTCGGCGTCCAGCAGTCCGAACGCGGCGGACGGCACCAGCGCCCGGCGCAGCGGCTGACGGGTCTTCACCTTCGCCTCCGAGCGGGCCGAGCGGCCCAACTCGACGATCCGCCGGGTCAGCTGCATGGCCTCGTCCAGCCGGTCATCGATGGCGGCAACGTCGGCCAGCGGCCAGGTGGCCAGGTGCACCGACGCCGGAGCGGAGGCGTCCGTGGCGACCACGAGGTCCTGCCAGACCCGCTCGGTGAGGAACGGGGCCAGCGGGGCCATCAGCCGGGTGACCACGTTGATGGTCTCGTGCAGGGTGCGCAGAGCGCCGTCGCTGCCCTCCCAGAAGCGGCGCCGCGAGCGGCGCACGTACCAGTTGGACAGGTTGTCGACGAACTCGGCCAGCAGCGCACCGGCCCGCTGGGTGTCGAAGTCCTCCAGGGCCGCGGTCACGTCGCGGACCAGCACATTGCGGGCGCTGGTCAGCCAGCGATCCAGCACATGCGCCTTCTCGGTGGACGGCGCATCGACCGGCGACCACGAGTTCGCCCGGGCGTACAGGCTCTGGAACGCGACCGTGTTCAGGTAGGTCATCAGCACCTTGCGGACGGTCTCCTGGATGGTCTGGTGACCGACCCGGCGGGCCATCCACGGCGAGCCGCCGGCGGCCATGAACCAGCGGACGGCGTCCGCCCCGTGCTTATCCATCAGCGGGATGGGCTCCAGGATGTTGCCCAGGTGCTTGCTCATCTTGCGGCCGTCCTCGGCCAGGATGTGGCCCAGGCAGAGCACGTTCTTGTAGCTGGACTCGTCGAAGACCAGGGTGCCGATGGCCATCAGCGAGTAGAACCAGCCACGGGTCTGGTCGATGGCCTCACAGATGAAGTCGGCCGGGTAGGCGGCCGCGAAGGCCTCCTTCGAGCCGTCCACCCACGGGTAGCCGAGCTGGCCGAACGGCATGGCGCCGGAGTCGAACCAGGCGTCGATCACCTCGGGCACCCGGTGTGCGGTCTTGCCGCACTGCGGGCAGGAGAAGCTCACCTCGTCCACGAACGGACGGTGCGGATCCAGCTCGGACAAGTCGACGCCGGTCAGCTCGGACAGCTCGGCCCGAGAACCCACGCAGGTCTGGTGCTTGGCCTCACACCGCCAGATCGGCAGCGGGGTGCCCCAGTAGCGCGAGCGGGACAGCGCCCAGTCGATGTTGTTGTTCAGCCAGTCGCCGTAGCGTCCCCACTTGATGTGCTCGGGGTACCAGTTGGTCTTGCCGTTCTCGCGCAGCAGGGCGTCCTTGATGGCCGTGGTCCGGATGTACCACGACGGCTGGGCGTAGTAGAGCAGCGGGGTGTGGCAGCGCCAGCAGTGCGGGTAGGAGTGCATGTGGTGCTCGACGGCGAACATCAGGCCGCGCCTGGTGAGGTCGTCGATGACAACGGCGTCCGCGTCCTTGAAGAACAGGCCGCCGACCAGGTCGAGGTCCTCATCGAAGGTGCCGTCGGGGCGCACCGGGTTGACCAGCGGTAGCCCGTAGGCGCGGCAGGCCTCCATGTCGACCTCGCCGAAAGCCGGAGCCTCGTGGACCAGGCCGGTGCCGTCCTCGGTGGTCACGTAGTCGGCCAGCAGGACGTAGTGGGTGCCGCCGACCACGTCGGGGAACTCGACCAGATCCAGCGGACGGCTGTACTTCCAGTACTCCAGTTCCTTGCCCTGGAACCTCTGGCCCAGGCACCAGCCATCGCCGAGCACCTTCTCGGCCAGCGCCTCGGCGACCACCAGCGACTCACCGTCCGGCTCGTCCTTGGTGGCCACGACGTAGGTGACGTCCGGGTGCACGGCCGCGGCGGTGTTCGAGACCAGGGTCCACGGCGTGGTCGTCCACACCAGCAGAGACGCCTTGCCGGCCAGCGGGCCGGAGATCAGCGGGAACCGGACGTACACGCTGGGGTCGGTGACGTCCTCGTAGCCCTGGGCCAGCTCGTGGTCGGACAGCGTGGTGCCGCAGCGCGGGCAGTACGGCGCGACCCGGTAGTCCTCGACCAGCAGCCCCTTGTCGTGGATCTGCTTCAGCGCCCACCAGACCGACTCGACGAAGCTGGGGTTCATCGTCCAGTAGGCCTCGTCGAGGTTCACCCAGTAGCCCATTCGCGTGGTGAGTTCGGTGAACGCGTCCACGTGGCGGCTGACCGAGGCCCGGCACTTGGCGTTGAACGCCTCCACGCCGTAGGCCTCGATGTCGGGCTTGCCGTTGAAGCCCAGTTCCTTCTCCACAGCCAGCTCGACGGGCAGGCCGTGGCAGTCCCAGCCGGCCCGGCGCTCGACGTGGAAGCCCTGCATGGTCTTGAACCGCGGGAACACGTCCTTGAAGACGCGGGCTTCGATGTGGTGGGTGCCGGGCATGCCGTTGGCGGTGGGCGGACCCTCGTAGAACGTCCACGGTGCACCACCCTCGGTGCGCTCCAGGCTGGCCGCGAAGGTGTCGTTGGCGGCCCAGAAGTCGAGGATCTCGTGCTCCATGGCCGGCAGGTCGAGCATCGCGGGGACGGCGCGATACAGCGGACGCTCAGTGGAGTCGGTGGTCATCGGGTGCCCTTCGTCGGTGGTGCGGACGAAGGGACGAGGCGAACCCCGCGGTACCACCCTTCTTGGGTGCCGAGATCGGCACCCCGCTCTTGCTCGCCGCGGCCGGTTCTACTGAGAGCTCGCGCTCTGTTCTTCCGGCAGCTCCGGGGTGATAGCCCCATCAGTGCCGTGCGGACCCCCACATTCTAGGGCTGTGGGCAACCCCGGCCGAAACCGAGCTCGACGCGCCGAGCCCCTACGGGCGTTGGGGGCTCGGCGGCGTCCTGGCTCAGCCTTCGGTGGAGCTGGACTGGCCAGCTGCGTCCACCCGGGCTGATGTCGCCCGGGTCGGGTCCTGCCCCGGCTCGGGCCAGGCCGCCGGTTCGGCGGCCGTGGTGGGTGTTCCAAGCATGGCGGCCTTGCGGTTGAGGTAGTCGTCGATCTCAATCTCGCCGCGGGCCAGCCGCTCGTCCAGGAGCTGCAGGGCCGGCGGCAGCGGCGGCCGATAGTCCATCGGGACGGGACGCCGCTTGCCCCGCTGGACCAGGAAGACCACCAGCACGGTGATCAGCGTGATCAGCAGCAGGGTGCCGAGGAACCCTGCGATGCCAGCCAGCATGTGCCAGCCCGAGAAGTAGTCCGGGCCTGGGAATCGTCGCATGTCGTGCTCCCTTACTGCCGAGTGCCCCTCAGCATGCACATCCACCCTGTGCCGTGGCTGTGAGCTCCCCGCAGGTCGGCTGAGCGCCGCGATGGCGGGGCTTGTTGTTGGCCGAGCTTGTCGAAGCCAACAGGTCCGTTCGACAGGCTCAGCGAGCTAGATGGCGCAGGATGCCGGGTCGGGCTCGGGGGGCTCGAGGTCGAACAGGGTGCTGCGCTGGGGTTCGGGCAGCTGCGTCCACTGCCAGCGGCGTTCGGCCTGGACCGCGCTGGTCAGCTCACAGGGCGCGCTGTTCAGGCTCAAGGCCTCGATGGCGTAGTCAGCAGCGGTTTCGGCCAAGGTGGCGTCATCGCAGCTGGCCGCAGCGTTCGCGGCGGTCCGGACGCCACTGGCCACGGCCCGATAGCCGGCCTCGGACAACTCCCGGGCCGACAGGTGGGCGGCGAAGGCGGCCTCCCGGCAGTCATCGGCGCTGCCAGTGCCGTCCGCCCAGGCCCGAGCGGACGCGATGGCAGCCTCGGCGTGATGATCGGCGAAGTCGGGGAACTGGGCCAGCAGGTGTTCGGCGCAGTCGGCGGCCCACCGGGTCAGGACCGGATCAGCTGACGGGTTCATGGCGGTTCTCCTGGGCAAGCACGGTCTCGATGGCCAGCGCCACTCCATCCTGCTCGTTGCTGGCCGTCACCCAGTCTGCCGCGGCGATGGTAGCCGGGTCGGCATTGCCAACCGCGACGCCGATCCCGGCCCAATCGATCAACTCCAGGTCGTTGCGGGCGTCCCCGGCGGCCAGCACCTCGCACGGCGAGACGCCGAGCAGTTCGCACAGCCGGGACACGCCGGTGGCCTTGGTCACCCCGGCACCGCCGATCTCCAGGAACGGCGCACCCGAGGTGGTGGCGTGGAAGCCGCTCAGTCCGGAACTGGACAGCATCGTCCGCAGCTGTTCGGCGTCGAGCCGAGGGTGCCGGACGGTCAGCTTCAGGGTCGGCTCACCGATCACCGCAGCCAGCGGCTCGGTGTCGATGTGCCACCAGTACTTGTCCCGCTCCATCGGGGTGAGCAGGTCGGCGTAGCCGGGCGCCGCGGCATGCCGGGCGCCGTGGTCGCGCACCGCCGACACTCGGGCCTCGGGCAGCTCGGCGTCCAGGAAGGCGACGATCGGCTCGATGGCGGACGGGCTCAGTAACTCCTCGAACAGCACCCGGCGGCTGGGCAGCTCGACGGCGATGGCGCCGTTACTGCCGACGATGTGGCTCAGCCCGGCGCTCTCCAGCTCGGTCGGCACCTGGGGGTACTGGCGTCCGGTGGCGGCCACCACGAACAGCCCGGACGCGGTGGCCGTCCGGATGGTCTCAGCCGTGCGCTCGGTGATGGTCTTGTCAGCGCGCAGCAAAGTGCCGTCCAGGTCTGATGCGATCAGCCGGATCCGGTGATTGGTCAAGACTGTGCTGCCCCCTCGTTGAGCCGCCGACGACCGGAGAAGGCCCGGCCCAAGGTGACTTCATCGGCGTACTCCAAGTCGCCGCCGACCGGCAGCCCGCTGGCCAGCCGGGAGACGGTGACGCCCGTGCCGCCGAGCAGCCGGGCGATGTAGGTGGCGGTGGCTTCACCTTCCAGGTTCGGATCGGTGGCCAGAATGACCTCGGTGATCGTCGAATCCTGCAGCCGGGTGAGCAGCTCGCGAATGTGCAGGTCGGCCGGGCCGACGTTGTCGATCGGACTGATGGCACCACCCAGGACGTGATAGAGCCCGCGGAACTCGTGGGTGCGTTCGATCGCCATCACGTCCTTGGACTCCTCGACCACGCAGATCGAGGTGCGGTCCCGGCGCGGGTCGCGGCAGACTCGGCAGCGGTCCTCCTCGGAGATGTTGAAGCAGACCTCGCAGAAGCGGACCTTCTCGGCCACCTCCCGCAAGGTGGCGGCCAGCCGCTCCACGTCCGCCTTGTCGGAGGACAGGATGTAGAAGGCGATTCGTTGCGCGCCTTTGGGACCGATGCCGGGCAGCCGCCCGAGCTCATCGATCAGATCCTGAATCGGACCTTCGTACAAACCTGCTCCTAGCCTTCAGTCCTGGACGGACGTCGTCACAGCCCCAGTTCGGGGATCGGCGGCATCGTGGCCTGAGCCAGCGCCATGGCCTGGTGGTTGGCGTCGCGGACGGCCGCCACGATCAGGTCGGCCAGGGTCTCGGTGTCGGTCGGGTCGCAGGCCTCCGGAGAGATCTTCAGCCCGACCAGCTCGCCGGTGCCGGTCAGAGTGGCCTCGACCAGGCCGCCGCCGGAGCTGCCCTGCACCGTCCGGTTGGCCAGGTCGGCCTGAGCCTGCTCCAGCTGGCTCTGCATCGCCTGAGCCTGGGCCAGCAGGGTGTTCAGGTCGAGGGAACTGGGATCGAACATGGTGCTCCTTATCGGGTGCCTGTCATGCTAGCCGCGCCCAGGTGGACGGGCTGCTCAGCCTTCATCGTCGAGCAACTCGGCGCCGAGGTGCTTCATCAGCAACTCCTCGGTGGACGACTCGCCCGCGTCGACCACTTCATCGTCGCGATCGGGTTCGACCTCGTCCTCGGGTGGCTCGGACGGCGACCCGGCCGACCTTGTCGGACGGATGTTCGCCCGCGCCTCTTCGATCGCCGCGGCTCGCTCCGGGCTGCTCGACGAGGACGGTGCCGGAGCCGGTGCCGCGGCCTGCTGGGGAGCGTCTGCGGTGGCGTCGATGATCAGTTCGATGTGGAACGCCGCCCCGATCACTTCCAGGATCGCCTCGCGGAGCACGTCGGAGTTGCCGCCGCGCGCGAAGCTCTCCTTGGCGCCGGTGTTGGCCAAGCCCAGGGTCAGCACATCGTTGCGGACGTCGACCACCTGGGCGTTCTGGCTGAGCAGGATCCAGGTGAACCGGCGCCGATGTTTGACGTTCTCAAGGATCTCCGGCCACAGCCGACGCAGGTCCGCCCCGGAAAGTCGTCCGGTTGCAGCGGGGGCTTCGACGGGCTCAGCCGCCGGGCGGGCTTCGGCAGGCTCGGCCGCCGGAGCTGTGACTGGCTCAGCAGCCTTTGCGACCGGCTCAGCTGTCGCCGCCTGGGCAGCGGCCGCCTCCGCGGCGGCTGCGGCCATCGCGGCCTGACGGCGAGAGGCTCCTCGTGGAGCCGGGGCCGGGGCGTCGACAGTCTCAGCCACCGGGTTGTGGGCGGGCTCAGCTGTCGGTTCCTGGGCGTTGCGGCGGGACTTCTCGCTGGCTCCGACAGGTGCGGCCACCGGGCGGGCTTCGACGGGCTCAGCCACCGGGCTGTGGGCAGGCTCAGCTGCCGGACGAGCCGCAGCGGGCAGCTCGCCGCCGATCCCGATCCGGCGCTCCAGGCGATCCAGGCGGGCATGCAGGCCGCGTCCGTCCACGTCGGCGCCGGGCAGCAGCACCCGGGCACACATCAGTTCCAGGTGCAGCCGGGGTGCCGTGGTGCCCCGCATCTCGGTCAGCCCGACCGCGATCACCTCGGCGGCGCGGGTCAGTTCACCGGCCCCCAGCGCACTGGCCTGGGAGGCGAGGCGCTCGGCCTGGTCGCCGGCCACGTCCACCAGGCCGTTACTGAGCGCCTCCGGGACGGCCGCCACGATGATCAGATCGCGCAGCCGGCGCAGCAGATCCTCGGCGAACCGACGTGGATCCTGGCCGACCTCGATCACCTTGTCGACGGCTGCAAAGACGCCGTTGGCGTCACCGGCCGCGAAGGCGTCCACGATCTCGTCGAGCAGAGCGTCTGGGGTGTAGCCGAGCAGGGCGGTGGCCTGGGCGTAGCTGACCCCACCTTCGGCGGCGCCACCGAGCAGCTGGTCGAGCACGGACAGCGAATCTCGCACTGAACCGGCACCGGCCCGGACCACCAGCGGCAGCACGGCGGGCTCGACGGCGATCCCCTCGGCCTCGCACAGCGTGGCCAGGTAGGTCGACAGCGTCTTGGGCGGCACCAGCCGGAACGGGTAGTGATGGGTCCGCGAGCGAATGGTGCCGAGCACCTTGTCCGGTTCGGTGGTGGCGAACACGAAGCGGACGTGTGGCGGCGGCTCCTCGACCACCTTCAGCAAGGCGTTGAAGCCCTGCGGGGTGACCATGTGCGCCTCGTCGATGATGTAGATCTTGTAGCGGCTCTGGACGGGTGCGAAGAAGGCACGTTCGCGCAGATCACGGGCGTCGTCCACGCCACCGTGCGAGGCGGCGTCGATCTCGATCACGTCGATGCTGCCGGAGCCACCGCGGGCCAGGTCGCGGCAGGACTGGCAGACCCCGCACGGCGTGGTGGTCGGACCCTGCTCACAGTTCAAGCAGCGGGCCAGGATCCGGGCCGAGGTGGTCTTGCCGCAGCCGCGCGGCCCGGAGAACAGATAGGCATGGTTGACCCGGTTGTTGGCCAGCGCCCGCTGCAGCGGCTCTGTGACGTGCTCTTGGCCGATGACTTCGGCAAATGTCTCGGGACGGTAGCGCCGATACAGCGCCAGCGGAGTGTCCGGACGGGTGACGGTGGTGGCCGGCAGCCGGCGCGCATCGACCGCGTCCATCAGGGCGGCGGTCACCTCGGGCGACTGGGCGTCCGCATCCTCGGGAAGCTCTTCGAGGGCAGGTTCGGTCGCGCCGAACAGATCGGGTCCGTCCTGCTCGAACAACTCGAGTGCGTCTTCGGAGAACTCCTCGTCGCTTTCGTCCACGACGTGCACCTTACGGGTTGCAGCCCACATTCGTCGGCCCGGAAATTGAAGCGGCCCCCGCGCACCCGATAGAGCTCACTTACCCTTGCTGTCTTCCGACCCTGGGGGAGTTGGGCGAGGTACCGCCGCGCGGGGAACCAAGACCCATGTTACCTGGCCCGGACGGCCCAGGGCGAGCCGGGGTTCCAGCGACCGCACGTTCACTAGTAAGTGAATCTCGTCGTCCTCCCGCCGCACGCCGATGGCTGTGCTTATGCTTTCGCCAAGCCGAAGGAGGACGGATGGCAAAGAAGCTGGTTCGGGCGGCTGACCTGCCCGATGACGAGTCGAACAAGGCCCTCGAAGAGCAGGTGGCCAACTGGAAGCCGACCCCCGAAGCCAAGAGCCAGGCCACCACGCTGCGGATCATCGCCATGGTGGCCTGGGTGGTGGCGATCGGGCTGGAGGCCTTCGCGATCTTCTGGATGCTCAAGCAAACTCCGTTCACCACGACGCTGCTGATCTGGCTGTGTGTGGTGATCGTGGTGATCGGCGGCCTGTCGGTGACCGGCTCGCTGCTGTGGAAGAAGGCCAACCGGCTCGATCCGGCGTCCAAGAAGGACACCGTGCGGTTCTTCGTGCAGAACCAGCTGGGTGCGTTCATCGCCGTCCTGGCGTTCCTGCCGCTGATCGTCATGGTGCTGACCAACAAGAACATGGACGGACGCCAGAAGGCGATCGCCGGTGGCCTGGCCGGAGTGCTGGCCGTGGTGGCCATGGTGGTCGGCATCAACCCCAACCCGCCCTCGAAGGAAGCGGCAGCCGTCGACAACAGCCAGGTCGTCCAGCTGACCGGCAAGGACGAGGTCTTCTGGACCAAGTCCGGCGAGGTCTACCACCTGTGTGAGAAGGCGTCCGCGGTGAACCTGCAGTCCAAGGACAACCAGATCTACTCCGGCACCGTCGCTCAGGCTGTGGCGAACGGCAAGACGCGGCTGACCAAGCAGGTCGAGCAGGAGCTCAAGCAGTGCGGGATCACCCCGCCGTCGGTGAGTGCCTCATCGGCTCCCGCCTCGCCTCAGCCGAGCGCAACTCCCAGCTAGCCCCCACCCACGGGGACGGTTCCGATTTCGTACCACCCCCTTGTCGCGGCGGTTGGGGACGGTTCCCATTTCGTACCGGAGCGACACAGGAGCGAGTCTTGCCCGCATCGGGCTCTACAGAGCCCCCAAAGCCCAGCCCTTCGGGGCTGGCAGCGAGCCGGCGGCCGGGGGTCGTCGGCTCTGCTGTCTCAGTTTGCGGGAAGAGGCAACCTTCGTCCGCCCTGCGGCGTTGTGTGGGTGGAGATGGCCAAGGAGGGTGCAGATGCCGGCTACCGGGAGCGTCGAGCGGGACGCGGAGTTCACCGCGTTCATGCGGGGCGCGTCCGCCTCGCTGAGCCGGACGGCCTGGCTGCTGTGCGGGGACGCCGAGCAGGCCGGTGAACTCGTCCAGGCGGCCTTGGTGAAGACCTATCTGGCCTGGTCGCGAGCCCGGAGCGGAGACCCGCTGGCTTATGCGCGCCGGGTGCTGGTGAACCTCAACATCGACCGCTTCCGACGCAATCGGACGGTACCGACGCCGACCATGGAGGCTGTCGAGGCCTCCGACCCGCACGGACGGGTGGACGACCACGACCAGGCCTCCCGGATGTTGGCCGAGCTGCCCACCCAGCAGCGTCGGGTGATCGTGCTGCGCTACTACCTCGATCTGCCCGAAGCCGAGGTCGCTCGGACGCTGGGGATCAGCCTCGGCTCGGTGAAGTCGGCGGCCTCCCGTGGCCTGGCCACGCTGCGTTCCCGGTTCGTCCTGGTGGGGGAAGGAGACAGTGATGAACGAGCTCGATGAGAAGCTGCGCGATGAGTTGATGACGTCGGCGGAGACCTTCGCGCCGGCCACCGACTTCGAGGCCGTCCTGGCTCGGGCACGGCAGGCGCGGCAGAACCGGACGGCGCTGCGCCTGGTCGTCGTGGCGGCCGTGGTGATGGTCGCGGGCGCTGTCGGCTGGTCGACCGCCCCGCACTGGTTACTCGGAGGATCGGCCCCGGTGCTGGCCACGCCGTCTCCGGTGCCTACGGCCAGCCAGTCCGTGCGGCCGAGCGTTAGCCCGGGGACCAAGGAGTCGGTCACGTTTGGTTCCGCGGACGGCTTGGGTGCTCCGGTGAAGCAGCTGAAAGTGACGGCCGAGCGGCTTTCAACGCCGGACAGCTACCAGCTGAACTTCGTAGTGACGGCGACAGATGGCAAGGTTCAGCGCGTGCGTCCCGAGCCGTCTGGGGATGAGCGGGCCGCGCTGGGCGGATCGGGCCCGCTGCTGGTGGCTCTGATCCCGGGCCGCATCGACGACATCTACTGGAGTGATCGGCAGTACGGGGCCGCCAACCGGATCAAGCCCGAGAAGGTCGCCATGCGCTACCTGCCGCAGGTCGACGCCACCGTCGCGGTCGCGATGGCCGACGTGAACGTGGACGCTGCAGCGATGGGTTGTGTCTGGATCGGAACCGAAGGAACTGGTCATGACTGTTCCAACGGCGCGGTCGCAAGCGTGGGGATCACGCTGTCCACGAGCGGACGGACCGGCACCCTCATCTGGGACAAGGCTCTGGGCCTCGACGTGATGACCGTGTCGGACGGCGGAAGACTCGGCGGCGTCGAGCCTGCGTCCGAGCCGAACTGGACCACGCTCGGCTCTGGAGGGGTGCTGACGACCATGGTGGTCCTGCCCAGGGGAGCCTCCCTTCTGGACCAGAGCTTCGAGGGGGACGGTGTCGAGTGGGGCACGGGCAGCTTCGAAGATCGGCAGGTGATCCTTGCCTCCAGCAAGGAGCCCAGCTACATCCGTTCGGTGTTCAGTCAGGTCACCTACCGAGCTGCGGACGGACGTGAGGCCACCTGGAAGGCACCCAGCTGACGTCGGTGGACGGTATTGGAACCGTCCCCGGCAAACGCTGGGACCAGGGTGGACGGGTGGCGTGGTACGGAATCGGAACCGTCCCCAACCCGTGTGACAAGGGGTTGGTACGAAATGGGAACCGTCCCCGCTCAGGGGAGCGGGCGGGTGTGGGCCAGGACGGGGAGGCGCAGCCGGACGGCAGGGACCTCGGCCAGGTCGAGGTCGATGAAGGCCAGTTCGGGGTCGTCGCCGAGTTCGAGGAGCACCTCGCCGGTCGGTGAGACCACCATCGAGTGGCCGATCCCGGTGGCCAGCCCCGGACGGGCGTCCGGCCCGGCGGCCTGATCGACGGCAACCACGAAGCTGGTCGAGTCCATGGCCCGGGCCGTGACCAGAGTGCGCCACTGATGCAGCTTGCCCGGCCCGGACGCCCAGGAGGCCGGCAGGACGATCAGCTCGGCTCCGCCGCGAGCCAGCGAGGTGAACAAGGTCGGGAACCGGACGTCGTAACAGGTGGCCAGCCCGACCTGATGCGTCCCCAGCGAGAAGGACGCCAATGCCGCGCCCGGCTCGATGTCGTCGGACTCGGCCTGGCCGAAGGCGTCGAACAGATGCAGCTTGTCGTAGTGGGTTTCGGCGGCGCCGGTGACCAGCAAGGTGTTGCGGGCCCGTCCGGCGCCGGGGGTGAACATGCCGAGCACCACGGTCAGGTCGGCCTCGACAGCCAGCTGGCGCACCTGGCCGGCCCACGGCCCGTCCAGCGGTTGGGCCGCCCGGTGGGCAGCCCCGGCGAACGAGCTCATCGTGGCTTCCGGGAACACCAGGAGCTCGGCCCGTCCGGCGGCGCGAGCGATGTGATCGGCGACCAGGTCGAGGTTCTGCGACGGGTCGGTGCCGGAGCGAAGTTGGGCCAAGGCGACGCGCATGCCTCCAGCCTGACACGCCCACGCCCCAGAGCACCGCCCACAATCTCGAAATCAGCGACCCGCGGCAGGCAACCTCGCGGGTCGCGGCTGCGTAGGACAGGGTGAAGCAAGACGAAAGAGGCCAGATGTTCGGATCTTCCACCCCCACTCGGGACACCGAGTTCGCCGACTTCGTCCGGACGTCCTCGCGCAGCCTGACCCGCACCGCTTATCTCCTGTGTGGCGACCGGGCTCTCGCGGACGATCTGGTCCAGGAAGCGCTCCTCAAGACCTACCTGGCCTGGCGCCGGGTACGGCCCGGCGAGGCCACCGGCTACACCCGACGGGTGCTGGTGAACCTCAACATCGATCGGTGGCGCAGACGTCCGCCGGTGCCGGCCGAACTGGCCGAGCAGCCGTTCACCGATCAGGGCCCCGCCCAGGTCGACGACCGGGATCAGATCGTCCGGCTGTTGGCCGGACTGCCCACCCAGCAGCGACGCGTGATCGTCCTGCGCTACTTCGACGACTTGTCCGAGGCGGCCACCGCCGAACTCCTCGGAATCAGCACCGGCGCGGTGAAGTCGGCCTCCTCGCGGGGCCTGGCCGCGCTTCGCCAGCACTACCAGATGGCCGATGAAGGAGGCCTGCGATGAACGATCTTGAGGAACTGCTGCGCACCGACCTGGCTCGGGCCGCCGAGCCGATCGACTCCGGCCTGGACGCGAATGACCTGCTCGCCACTGGACAGCGGGCTCGCCGCTCCCGGGCGATGCGGGTTGGCGCCGGGCTCACCGCCGTGCTGGTCACCGTGGCCGGCCTGGGCCTCGCCGTGGCCGCCACCGTCGCCAACGGCGGACGGGCTCCGGTGCTGGCCACCCCGTCCCCGGCTCCGTCGGTCTCGGTGACCCCTTCGGTGAGCTCGGCAACCCCGTCGGTCAGCCCAACGAGCGGCGACACCGTCCCGGGGAAGGCAACGTTCGACCTGACCGGCTTCGGCATGAACAAGACCCATTCTCCCTTCGACCAGTTGGTAGTGGTGGCCAAGCCGACCGGCACCGGGATGACGTCGATCACCGCCACCGGCAGCAAGCTCGGCCAGGCGGACCAGCAGACCACTGCGCAGATCGAAGCCGGCCGGACGTCGGCAGCCTTCGTTGCCCTTGGCAAGCGAGTGGTGGTGACGCTGGTTCCGGGGACGGCCACTCGCGCCGGTCTGTCCACCGGCCTGAATGTCGGTCTACGGGCAAGCGACACCAAGGTCCTTCCCGGAACCGGACTATCCGCACTCGTCACGGTCTTCGAGCGCGGCGTGGCCGAGCCAACCAAGGATGTCGGCGTCATCTGGCAGACCCCGGACGGCTCCCTGTACTCGACCTCGGGGGCGGAGGTGCCCAGTGCGGAAGTGACGGTCGCTGGGGCGCGGACCCGGGTCTACCGGTCGGAGGAGATCGGGGAACTCGGCCTGTGGGGCGACGGCGGCACGTTCAGCGGCACGAGCATGGCGATCAAGGACGCGACGCCGTCCAGCTTGATCGGTGGCGGCGTCGGCCACTGCGGCGAGGTCCCGCCCACCGGCTGCACCTGGGCCAACTTCGTGGCGCTGCCACCGGGGACGACCAAGCTGCAGCTCACCCTCAACCCGAAAGCTCCGGATTCGGACTGGACATCGGCCACGCTCTCGGACGGCTGGGTGATGGTGGTCGCGGTGAACCACGCCAGCGAGGAGACGAGCACGGTCGTGGTCTCTGCTGACTACGTGGACGCCTCCGGCAAGGCAGTGCATTTGGGTAAGTAGCAGTCGAGTTACCGACAGCGCCCCGGCCACCCCGCGGGGCGCTGTCGGTGTCTGTGCGGGTCTCCTGGCTCGCGCCACATTCGACGGAGTTCGGCGTCAACCAAACCGTCCGCCGTGGCGTAGGGCAGGGTTGAGAGCACCGAGGAGGAACACGTGGGCACCGAACGGGTCAGTCGCCGCGAGCAGGAGTTCGCTGAGTTCTTCGCGGCCGCCTCGCCCTATCTGGCGCGCACGGCGTATCTGCTCAGCGGTGACCGCGAGGTCGCCAAGGAGCTCACCCAGGAGGCGCTGGCCCGCACCTATGCGGTCTGGTGGCGGCTGCGTCCAGAAGACGCCCGCGGCTATGCCCGCCGGGTGCTGGTGAACCTGAACGTCGATCGGTGGCGGCAGCGCGGGCCGCAGGCTGTCGAGCTGGCCGACTATGCGACGTCCGGCTCGGCCGAGTCCGCCTACGACGACCGGGACGAGGTGGCCCGGCTGCTGCGGACGCTCTCGCCACAGCAGCGTCAGGTGATCGTGCTGCGCTATTTCGACGATCTCAGTGAGGCCGAGGTGGCCCGCAGCCTCGGAGTGAGCGCGGGCACGGTGAAAGCGGCCTGCTCGCGAGGACTGGCCAATCTGCGCCGGACAACGGCCGCAGCGAAGGAAGGGGAGCGGTGATGGACGAACGTGAGGCCCGCATGCACGCCGGCTTGACCCAGCTGGCTGAGCCGGTGGCCGAGGTTCCCGACCTGGACCAGGTCGTCGCCCGCGGACGGCAGCTGCGCCAGCGGCGACGGATGGCCGGGATCGCCGGCGGGACGGCAGCGGTACTGGTCGCCGCGGCCGGCCTGGGCCTGGTGCTCACCTCCAGCATCTTCGCCAACAACGGACGGGTGTCCGTGGTGGCCACACCGTCGCCGGCTCCGTCCACGGCGGCCCGGCAGATCGGCGTGGGCGCCACCGAGGAGGCGCACATCGCGCTCCCGCCGCTCGGGCTGACCTCCGGCGTGTACGACGTCCGCTTCCGTGCCACCAAGACGGCAACGGGGATCGACCTGAAGGTGACCGCGGTCAGTCAGTCGGGCAACTTCAGCACCGAGCAGCTCAACCAGGATCGCAACCCGGCCGGCTTCGATCTCGAGGAAGGACTCCGGGTCGGCCTGCTCACCGATCGGGCGAGCTGGTTCACCCCGGTCGACAACAAGGGCCAGTCCGGCCTGGTCAGCTACACCGCCGAGCTGCCCGACTTCGGGGTCACAGTGTTCGTGGTGGCTCCCCAGGACGGGGCCAAGCTGAACAGCCTGGCCGCGCTCGCCTGGCGCGGCTCGGACGGGCAGCTGCGCTCGGTGGAGACCTCCGGAGGCCCCCGCGACTCGGTGGCCGCGGACATGCCGTCCGCCCGGTTCGTGGTGGACGGGCATACCGGCACCCTGGCCTCGTTGGAGCACAACGATCTTCTGGCGCTGGTTGACTACGACGGGCTCGGGTATGCGATGAACGTCCGCGAGGCGCAAGGCAACTGTCGCTTCGCCGGGTCGTCGACCAAGGAGGTAGGCCAGGACGAGGTGTGGGAGTCGCTGGCCATCTGCCCGCTGCCGATCGGGGCCACTCAGATCACGCCGATCCTGGCCCCCGGGGTGAGTGACTGGAAACTGGTGACCGTCGGGGATCGTCCGGTCGTGGTCGTCCCCTACGACAAGGGCACACTCGCCCAGATCGTCACCGGGCTCCGCTACACCACCGGCACCGGGAAGCAGGTCGAGACCAAGGTCGGGTAGCAGCGTGACCGACAGCGTCCCGTCCACCCCCGGGGGCGCTGTCGGTGCCAGCGCCTACCCTCGGTGAGGTGACGGCGTTCAGTTCGCTCCCGGTGCGAGAGGTGCGGCTGCGTCCGGGCGTGGAGCAGGTCGGCTGGCCGTTCACGCTCGGGCCGGTGGCCCAGCTGGCCGCCGAGGGCCTGGAGCTGTCGGAGCTGACGATCCTGGTGGGGGAGAACGGGGTCGGCAAGTCGACCATCGTCGAGGCCATCGCCATGGCCTACGGGCTGAATGCCGAGGGCGGCAGCACCAACTTTCAGCACAGCTCGCGGCCCAGCGAGTCGGGGCTGCACGAGCACCTGCAGCTGACCCGCGGCCTGGCCCGTTCGAAGTGGGGCTACTTCCTGCGGGCCGAGACCATGCACGGGCTGCTCACCTACCTGGAGGAGCATCCCTCGCCGGCCGATCCGGAGCGTCCGTATCACGAGTACTCCCACGGCCAGGCGTTCCGCGAGCTGCTCACCACCAAGCTCGGCCACATGGCCGGACGTGGTGGCTTCCTGGTGCTGGACGAGCCCGAGGCCGGTCTGTCGCTGCTCTCCCAGATCGCGCTGGCCAATCAGCTGCGTGAGCTGCGCAGCGACGGGATCCAGGTGCTGCTGGCCACCCACTCCCCGATCCTGGCCGCGATTCCAGCGGCTCAACTGATCGAGCTGGACGAGACCGGCTTCGAGCCGCGCCGCTGGGATCAGCTGCTCACCGTGGCCCTCTACCGGCGATTCCTGGCCGACCCGGGCTACTTCGGCCTTGACTAGGCCCAACTGAGCCCGTCCGGGCGTTCCGCGTTCGCGCTCAACCATTCGGCCGGCCCCTGCGTAGGGCAAGGTGAGGATGGAAGAAGGGCAGCTAATGGCCGGGCAAGCGACCGCGAAGCGGCAGGCGGAGTTCACCGAGTTCGTGAACGCGTCGGTCGGCTATCTGACCCGCACCGCCTTCCTGCTCTGCGGTGACGCCGAGCTTGCCAACGACCTGGTTCAAGAGGCGCTCACCCGGACCTATGCGGCCTGGTGGCGGGTCCGTCCCGACGATGCCCGCGGCTATGCCCGTCGGGTGTTGGTGAATCTGAGCGTCGATCGGTGGCGGCGCCGTGGCCCGGAGTCGGTCGAGCTGACCGAGTTCGCGGCGTCCGGCTCGGCCGAGGCCGGCGTCGACGATCGGGACGAGATCGTCCGGTTGTTGCGGACGCTCTCGCCCCATCAGCGGCGGGTGATCGTGCTGCGCTACTTCGACGATCTGACTGAGCCCGAGGTGGCCCGCACCCTCGGGGTGAGCGTGGGCACCGTGAAGTCGGCCTGCTCGCGCGGGCTGGCCATGCTGCGTGAGCAACTGACCCCGATCAAGGAGGGGGAACGGTGATGGACGAAGTGGAGACCCGCTTGCGGGATGGCCTGATTGCGGTGGCGGAGCCGGTGCGTCCGACCGTTCAGGCGGAGGCGCTGTTCGCTCCCGGAGAGCGGCTGCGGCGCGTCCGGCGGTCCCGCGCGGTGGCCGGTGGGCTCGCACTGGCCCTGGTCGGCTGGCTGAGCTGGACGGGCCTGGCGCCGCTGCGCCCGAACGGGTCGGCCCCGGTGGTCGCCACGCCGTCCCCGTCGGTGGTGGACACGGAGGACCCGTCCCCGCTAGCGAAGGACCGGGCGCGCATCGAGCTGTCCTCCAATGCGGGGGTGACTGCCCGGGTGGAGGGATCGGCGGTGCCGTCCGCGGGCGGGCTGACGGTGACGCTATTTCGGTACAGCCCCTCCGGGGCGCTTCTGCAGAGTTGGACGGGTGAGGCCACCGCAGATCGGCCCTTCGACGTCGCCTCGGACCTGGGGCAACACTTGCGGATCGGAGTGCTGGCCCACCGGGCAGTCCACCTCTGGGCGCCGATGAGCTTCGCCTGGGATGACACCCCCGGCATCCTCTATGAGCCGTTGCCCGGGGTGGATGCGACCTTGTACGTGGCCTACTACGACGACGGTCGAGTTCCGACGATCGACCGGCTGGAATGGGAGAGCCCGTCCGGGGAGCACTTCGACGGCACGGGCAAGCGGCTGTCGCAGGTGCATGTGGCGCTGGGTGGCCTCGACGGCTGGCTCTACCTGGATCAGACGCACACCGTTCTGCGCTACAAGATCAACGACATGGTGAACTCCTTCCGGCGCGGGGCGCTCGTGCTGGACTGTGACGCCCCTGACCCCGCCATGGGGCCGACCAAGTCCCTACAGGTGTGCCTGGTGCCCCACGGTTCGACGATCATCCGGACGAAGCTGGCCCCCGGCGTCCGGCACTCGCAGCGGTACCACCTGGACGGCTGGGACGTGATCATGGCGATCGGCACTCCGCAGTCCGGCAACCTGGTGACGTCAGTGACCTACCGGGACGACCGTGGCTACACCTACACGGAGACTCCGCGCCCCGAGTAGGGGTCTGATCGGTGCACCTGCGAGCGTCGGCGGGCGCTGGGGTGGGCTGGGGGCTCAGGGCGTCCGTCTGACCAGGGGTTTCGCTCGGTTGGAGTTCTCCGCCGCTCAGCCGGTATCATCGCCGACGGAGGATTCGCCTAGAGGCCTATGGCGCTCGCTTGGAAAGCGGGTTGGGTTCACGCCCTCACGAGTTCGAATCTCGTATCCTCCGCCAGTTGGCTAGGGAGGCGTGCTCCGACCACGGGAGGAGCGTTTCAGGCATCTGGCCCAGCTGTTATCCGCGGAGGGGTTGTCCCAATCGCAACCGGGCCAGGTCAGTCGCCCGCCTCCACGCAAGGACTGATCCGCCCCCCAGCAACCCACGCAGGGTGTGCCGGCGAGAGCCGCCCATGGGGGCCTAGGCCCACATCGGCGCTGCTGCACCGAGATGTGAGGCGAGAGCATCACCGGTGAGCCCGACCACGCGCTTGAAGAACACAAGGCACTGCTCGGCGTCGACCAAACGGAGCGGCGGATCCGCGAGCGGGCTGGCGGAAGCACGAACTGACTGGAGAACACGGACCGCTGGAAGGTGCTCATGTCCGTGGGCGATCGCGTGACGCACCTTGAGCCACTGGTCGATCCTGGCTTCAACATCAGACGGTTGCACGGCAATCGATCCCTGACCGCGACCACCAGCCTGGCGCCAAGCCCAGTGTTGCCGCGGGTCGAAACCCACTCCTTGGAGAAGCCGACGCGTGTTCTGCGCGTTCGGAGTGGAGAAGGCGCCCACTTCCGACTGAACCCGGCCGACAATGACCTTGTAAGCGGGCAGAAATGGATCCGCCGCTGGAGGTTCCGACATTGCTGCGCAGCTCAACACCATGTCTTGGACGGCAGCCTGCCACGTCGCAACGGTGATCACCACCACCGCCCGGTTGATCGAGGTCTCTTGAGTGCGACGCCCGCGCCCGCCGCCTCCGGCATGCCGGTGCACAGAGACCAGGTTGTCGGCGTGCACGATCGCGCGACGGAAGTTCGCTGCTGCCTGGTTCAGGTCCACGATCCACATAATGCCAGCGGACGGGGAGTTGGGCCGATGGTGTCAGAGCTCGCCCCGCAGCCCGGGCAAGCATCGCGCGGCGTCCGCAGCGGTGGTAACTCGGTGCGTGCACCGAGGCCGACCTGGCCACCTTCGCTGGCCTGGGAAGTGTCGCCCGTGTGGTGGCTGACCCGACGCCGGGCCGGTCGCAGGAACCCAGGGCTCTTCGTGCCGTCGGAAGTAGGGCCTTCGACTCAGCCCGGTCCGATGGAAGCCCGCTTGAGATTCCGCACCGCGGCTTTCCCAGACTCATGCCGGTCGTTCAGGACTTTGTGACGAGCCGCTTTGTGTATGCCGAGGTCCTCGGCAGGTTCATATTGGGAACCTTGGACGCAGTGCTACCCGCTCGCATCGAGCGGGTAATCGCCACATCCCGCCACCCCACTCGCGACCTGAAGGCACGAGATCCAGCGCATGCGGCGGTCGGCAGGGCAAGATGTCCTCTGTGATCACCCCACCGCCGCAACCAACCAACGACGCGAGGTTGGGCAGGGCTCTGTTTTATGTGCACAAGCAGCTCGCGGCCATTAACGAACCGGTGGTCAAGGCCAAATTGGGGCAGCTATCGGCAGCCGCGGACGCCATGGACTTCGCCGTTCGTCTCCGTGGCTTTGGAGCGGGCCTCAGCGCTGATATGGCCATCGAGTTTGCGACCCTCGCGGGCATAGGCTCGCATCGGCTTCAGCACGAAGTGCTGCCCACGCTCAAGCGGGCGGATCTAGTCGACTACTCCTGGGGTGTCGACGGGAGGCTGGCTTCGATCGAGGAGTTCGTCGGCCTAAGCGGACGAGTAATCGACCAAGCACTCCGCGTGCTGAGCGAATACAATCCTACGGAGTTGGAGCAGGCAGTTCTTCACAGCACCGAGATCGCTAGTTGGGCACCGTTGACCCGGTCACAGCATGCGGACCAGATCTCGCGGAGAGGCTATGTCGATGAAGTCGCCGACGCAGCGCTTGCTCTGACGCTCGCCTCGGGGATCAACTGCAAGGTGCTATCGGCGGCGCTTGGCGAGGATGTGGTCTACAACCCCAATGTCTGGGGAGGCGGAGCGCAGGCAGTCGACATTGCGGGCTTTCTGCGGTCGCTGCCCAGCGGCGAGCGAGACTCGTTGCTCGGCATGTGCGAGTTGGCATCTGCCAGGCCGGGGCTAGCGCTCAACAGCTATGGCGCATTCGATTCCTCGATCCTCAAGTCTGCTCGGAAGGTAGGGCTCCTGCAGGCCGTCACGGTGAAGTCCAGCGCTGCCGGCGCCTCACCACAGACGTACGTCTTTTCGCCGATC
This sequence comes from Propionicimonas paludicola, assembly GCF_002563675.1. NCBI lineage: Bacteria > Bacillati > Actinomycetota > Actinomycetes > Propionibacteriales > Nocardioidaceae > Propionicimonas > Propionicimonas paludicola. The sequence goes on from NZ_PDJC01000001.1 coordinate 3,243,424, forward strand.
CAGGAGTCGCAGGACGACCGTCTCCTAACAACGGAAGCACTGCACCAGCGGAAGCTCTTCGTTGCCCACATTCTCTACGGTCACGAGAAGGCAGCGACGAGCATGGGGCGTATCCAGAGCCCCACCGTTCTCGTGAATGCGCTGGTGAATCGGGGCTCTGTCGGTCCAGCAACGAACATCTCGACCGATTATCACCTGCTGGAGGCCCACGGAATCGTTTCTGTACGATCTGGCTCCGGCGGGCGGGCGTATCTGGACGCCGTGAAGACTGAAATCATTGAGGGTGGCCTTGCTTGGCTCCAAGCATCACAATCCGCGGACTCAGGCGTGAGGGGTTCGCTAGAGCCGTTGCGTCCCCCGTCGAACTGGAAGACGCCAGAGGCGGACCGAGCAGAGATTGGGGATCAGCGGGAGGCCGACGAGATCACCGGCGCAGCGATACTTAAGCTTCGAGAAGCCCGACAGGAGGCCCAGCGTGCTGCCCGATTCGACTTCTGAGCAGAACTCCTTGCCAATGGATGATCTGGTTGCCCCCGGTGGCGCTTCGGCTGGAACGAGAGGCAGTGGTCGCTCACACCTTTCTCGGCTTGGGCATCGAGCTCCCGCTGCAGCCAGCGTTACGGGTCGCCGCCTTGAGCATGCAGCTCCCGCGAAGCTCAGTGCCGGCGCCGAGCTTGAGATGCGGCTCGCCCGAATGTGCTTCTGGCAGGGGAGTTACGTAAGGGCTGGGGTCGACCTTCAGCGCCATTACTATCCGGATCCGTTGCTGATTACGGACCTGGATCTTCTGGCGTACTCGTTCACCCCGCAGATGAAGTCCGTCAAGTTGATCGGGGAGGCGAAGAGCGGGACCGGGAAGTCGGCCCCAAAGCCACTGGACCGCGTCATCTGGTTGGCTGGGCTACAGCGAATTGTCCGCGCTGACCACGCGATCTTGCTGACCGCCACGCCACCGTCCGAGAGAGTTCGTGACCTTGCTAGGACGCTCGACGTCGCCGCGCTTAGCACCGGCGATCTAGGAAGATGGGAGCAACGAGACCTCGCTGAGATGCAACAGAATGCTGGAAGCCAGGGCCCGGAAGCATGGCAGGCGACTGCATCCACTCACTTCGCAGTCAAGAAGGAGCCAGTTCTCGAGCGCGCCTTCTGGTCGCTCCGGTCGGAGATCTGGTTCGTCTCTCCGTGGCAGGCAACGAAGCGCTGCGTCGGGATCATCGCCGAGCTTCGAAAGTGGTGGACGCCAACGCTCGACGATGACGACCAGGCGGCGCTGCGTTGGCTGTACGCGGAAGCGATCTCTGTGCTCGGGCTCCAGATCGTCATGCTGGTAGGTCTGGCTCGCTCAACCGACCCCCGAGATTGGCGCCAGCAGGTGGAGGACCGCTTGGCCGAAGGGCTCGTTCCGGCTCACGCGATGCGAACGCTATCGAAAGCAGTTGACATGTATGTTGCTCGGGCACTGTCGGCTGCTGGTGCTGATGCCACGCTGAAGGCGGAGTCTGTCGGTGCCTTCGAGCCCGCACCCCCACCTTGGACTGAGCAACTTGTCGAACTGATCAACCGACTCGCAGAAGAGTCGACGCTGAGTGAGTTGCCCCGCCATATCGACTTAGTGATCCACGAGCGATTGGTGAAGCGAAGACACATTGCACCGGACCTTCTACAAATCTGCGGCCACGATCTCGCATCTGGCGAGCGACACCGTCGTTGGCTCGCCGCATTCCTGCGCTCCGCGGCGGAGATACCAGATGCCGTCAGCAAGGCCCTCACGGCATGAAGACCTCCTGGAGACGGGGCCTTTCCCCGGGCATCAATCGGCTCACGGCTGCGCGCTGAGGCCGGATGTCTTTGGCTCTTTGGGTGGACACGCGGGCGCCAAGGTGAATCACAGCCGTTCGATGAGAAGCGTCGTTTGGCCCCTGTGGCGGGCTCGTGTCAACCTCGCGAGCTCGGCCGTCGGTTGGCGTGGACGGCCTCCGGTCGGGTGGCGAGGCTGTCGTCCCCAGTCTGACAAGTTCGCACCGCCGTCTTGCGTCATAATGACTACATGAGCGAACCTCCCCAACTTGTGAGCATCGGCTACGAGGGCAGGGACTTGAGCCAACTCGTGCGCGCTCTTCAGAGTTGCGATGTTCAGGTGCTGATCGACGTCCGTCTGACCCCGATATCCAGGAAGCGAGGGCTCTCCAAGTCGGCCCTCCGTGACGCGCTTGGCGCGGCCGGGATCGGCTACGTACATCACAGAGAGCTCGGAAACCCGAAAGACAACCGTGAGGCCTTTCGGCACGGCTCCACTCAATCCCGGATGCTGTACCGGCAACTACTTGAGTCGGATGAGGCTATGGGTGCGATTCACCACGTGACTGAACTCCTCGATGAGGGCACTGTGGCTCTGTTGTGCTTCGAACGTGACCATTCCCAGTGTCACCGTGGAATAGTCGCGGACGTCATTGCCGAGGAGATGCCAGTGGAGCTGACCTGCGTCTAGGTCTTCCGGGGGTACCAGACGCCAAGCCCCATGAAGGATTGAGGGTGTAGTAGCTGGTTCCCAACGAAAAGGTGGGCATCCTTGTCTTCAGAAAAGAGCCCCTGCCACTTTGCGCGCAGGCGTTCGGGGATCTCGTCCGCTGGGTAACGAAGCGACCAGGTACGACCAGCCTGTCCGACCTCCCAGTCGATCAGCGACTGGTCGTGCCCCTTGCAGGCTGGATCTGTGCAGCAGTACCGAACCCGCATGTCGTAGGGCTGTGGTTCGAGTTCATTGCGGACGTAATCCTCATCGAAGAGCGTTGGCATTGCCGCCCGGGCCACTTTCTGCTGCTGTGCTCGATTCCAGGGCTTCCCTTTGGTGACGCTCACTTGCGGATTCAAAGGCTTGACTAGGCCGAGCGAGGGGCCCAGAGTATGAGGTGGAAGGTTCTTGTTAGCGCTGATCAACGCACAGGTTGTGGTGGCGCCCACCAGAGAGCCCAGCATCTCGCGACGCCTAGTCCACTTTCCTCGCTGCGAATCGATGACCTCGCCCGAGATGAGGCGTGAGATGTCAGGGGTGTACGACTCTGATCGGATGTCCTTGGCGCCGCGTGAGCGTATCGGGACCTCCACAATCTGGTACTTCTTGAATTGCAGATCGTAATCGAGCAGGCGGAAGGAGATCGGGTAAAGCCGTACCCACTCCGGCTGCGGCGTGTCAAGACGCACGCCGGCTGTGCACACTGTCTCGAGGTGCCTCTCGGACGGCGTCGGGTAGGTCTTCGCGGTAATGAGGATGCGGGCCTGCACCATTCCTTGGGCTGCCTGAGCAGTCATGCGTCTCCTTCGATCATGATGAGACCCATAATGTCGAAATGCGGGATCCGCGTCAGGTAGTTCGGAGAGGAACCTCGGGCGCCGCACCGCGCGGCGGCGCCCGTTCCGTCAATATTGGGACATGGCCGACGATGCCCGAACGGGTCCGGCGAACCCGAACCGGGTGGACGCGCTCTTCAGCTATGTGGTGGCGACTGACTCTGGATTTGCGCCGAATCCGTTCTTCGGGGTTTGCACGTTGGCGTGCTGCAAGCCAGCGATCCGCAGGGCGATTGGCGGACGGCTGCTGCGTCAGTCGGGACGAGCCGACATCACTGAGCTGCGGAGGTCAGATCCGGGCTACATCCGAGCGCAGAACATCTGGGTGGTCGGGCTGGCCGGTGTTGGGCTGCGGGGTCGTCCGCATCGGTCGGTGGTGTTCGTGATGCAGGTCACCGACGTCCTCGATTTCGAGTCGTACCACCGGGAGTATCCGCAGAAGCGTCCGATGCGGACGCCGCCGGCCACGTCCGTTGATCCGGCCTGGCATGGGGATGCGATCTACACCGGCAACGATCCGGCCACCGCGCGCCAGCTGGCCCCGTCCGCGCACTCCAACGGTGAGGCCGAGGACGAGGGCAACAAGTGGCACGACCTCGGCGGACGCTACGTCCTGGTGTCGGATCACTTCGTCTACTTCGGGCCGGACGCGCCCTACTTGCCGATCGAGGGGAAGTTGCACCGCGGCAGGGGGCATCGCTCGAATCACGGCGCCGAGGCCATCGCCGAGCTAGAGGCGCTGCTCAACGGGGAGTGGGCTGAACTGCTCGACGATCCAGAGAGGCGGGTGAGCTTCGTCGCGGGCGACCAGCCGAGCTGCGACTGCGGATGCGCAACGATCCACGCCGACTCCGACAGACATCGCTCAACTGGCGTCGGGACCCGCGCTCTTGCGACGAGACTGTGAGCTGATCGCGTTGGCCGCCTTTGCAGCAACGCCACGCGCTCAGTAGCAGGGGCGGCTAGTGGAATGGGACTGTGTCGCAAGAGTGGCCAACACGTTGCCTGAATCGCCGGGCGACACGAGTAGCTTCGTGGCTCCGCAACATCGGTCCCCGCTCAATGTTGCCGCTACCCTGGTGATCCCAGTCAATTCACGTTCTAGGGCTGCAAGGTGAACGAGCACTTTTTCCGCAGACAATCTACATATGCTCGAATTCGTGATCTCAGTACTCCTGACCACTGGGTTGTCTACGTGGGACTAGGCGCCACGATCGACCGAACGGATGTCAGCTGGAGCAACTTGGTTCAGCAGTTGCTCGGGAAGTTCTGGAAGGAGACGGATGCCAATCTGGAGGATGTCTCTGATTGGGTGACGAACCTCGGACCCGAGCGTGCGGCAACTGCGGCTGAAGCCCTGTATCAGTGGCGAGACAAGGGCAATTGGGTTGGTCATCTGCAAGCTGATCTTGGTTCGATTCTCTATGGGCCGCGCCGCATGATGGCCGGAATGCTGCTCCAGGCGCTGAGCATGTGGGCCGCGATGATTGCGTGGCAAGGAGGATCAGTCCTTTTTGTCACTCCCAATTACGACAGCTATCTCTATGAGGAGTTGCATCTTCAGTCGGAAGGGCTGGCTCCGCGGGTGGTGTTGAACCCTGTGGTGGTCTTAGGCGAGGGCGAGGGCCTTCCCGGCAACGTCACTAGCCCGGGCTCACTGACGTGTGTGCACCTGCATGGATCGGTGCCCTACGGCGACCGCCCTGTCGGAATTCCAGTCGTAGGTGAGGTTACCTACAGCATGACGAGTGCCCGCACGTCCGCGTTCCTAACTGAGTGCATTGAGTCTGCGCGACTGCTGATAGTGGGCTCGTCAGTAAGCGACGGGCCACTAGTTTCGAGTTTGATAGCTACTTCAAGCTCTGAGGGCCTGCAACCGCGCTATGCGATCCTGCCGCATCAAGGCTCGGAGTGGCTTGCGTCATCAGGTGTTCGCCACGGCATAAAGGCGCTTAGCTCTGACCGGCTCGCTGCGCTGGCGCTCACCGCCATCAATCCGGACTTCTACTCACAAGTAGCGCAACTGCTTCTCGAAAGCACCTGGGCACTCATGCGCGGCGACGTGGATCGTCTTGAAACCGTAAGGTACCGACGGAGGTACGACGAACGGTTGGCGCGTTGGTGGAGGGGTTGGTCCGGGCACTGTGATGACTCGGCAGCCCAGGCGTTCCACCACGACATTCTTGACAGGTATCTGAAGATGGTGCGCTTCCAGCTTGGCGCCAGCCCGGACGAAGGGTTGAAGATTGAGATATGGGCGCGATGGAGCCCGAACCATCTGCGCGAACTGGCACTTTGGGCGGCCTCCATTGGGACTTGGCGCGACCACGAGCTTATGCGTCGCGACACTATCTCGCTTGAGAGTCCATATTTCGCGGTTCGGGTGTTCTGCGCAGGCTCGCCGCAGTTGGACGCCGCCGGTGCAGACGCGCCAGGGAGATGGAAGACGTCGTTTGGAATGCCCCTTTGGCATGATGGCAAGGGTGATGGGCCAGTTCCCGTGGGTGTTGTCGTCGTCTCCAGCACATGGGGAGTGAAAGCGGGTCCCGGCCATGGCGAGAGCTCGCTAAGGGAAAGGAACCTTGATCGCATTCAGCGAGCGATGCCGTGGCTGGAGGAGGCAGGTGAACTGATCCTTGACAAGGAGATTCCAGCCAAGAGTCGGGGCGAAGTGCTGCGTGAGATTGACCGCGCGCTGGGTGCCTAACGGAGGCTAGAGCGGTTTGGCCTCTGGATTCACCATGGCGATATCGGAGACAAGCCAACGGTTTCGCCGAAGGTTGCGGCGGTATACAGCCTCAAGCTTCGCGCGAGTCGCGGGGTCGCCCACCCCCTTGGTGAGCTCACGCAGAGTGAACACCTCGGTTGGCTTGAGGTCCTTCACAGGCTCATCGAGGGTCATGCGTCGTTCCCTTCCCCGGGGCACACCGACATGAAACCGCGCGGGTGGTGGTACGCGACCCCGGTGCCAGTAGCCGTTCGGTCATGCGACCACACCGGACATCTGGGTTGAGTGGCCGTTCCTGCCGAACTTGGCGCGGGTTCCGCGACGCGAATGTGTCGCGGGGAGAAGGCGAGTGTGTCGCTGCTCAACTCAACTCGGACTAATTGCGGTTCCTGATACGCACCAACAGTCACCATGTGAGCATCCTGCAATACCTGACGCGGTTCGCCACGTAGGCGAACCGCGTGTTGCAGTTCGAGAAATTGCACCAAGTGCTCCAGTGTGACGTCGTGCGTCGGCTCGCGTCTTGCTTCAACTACAGAAGCTGCGGTTATCGTCCACCGCAGAGGCTGGGCTTGGCAAGTACCCTTTCGTTGGCCGGTCGGCTAGGGGGTCGCCGCGGATCGTGCGCTAGTTGGTGCCTGAGTGCTGCCCCACATCCGACCGCAAGGCGGGGTCCGTCGCTGTGACCTGGGCATACTCCCGCCGCGTCTGCGGCGACCTGTTTGCGCCGTGGTGAGCCGGAGGCCTTGTAGTCCAGGGCCGTCGGGTCAGGGTTGGGGCTTAGGCGGTCTGAGCGACGGTGGCGGCGACGACGTGAAGGTCGCGCATCGCGGCAGAGTGAGGCACCGGACGGAAATCGTTGATCAACCGGGCGAGGGCGGTCGCGGCGGCTCGGATCGGCCGCTGAGCCTCAGGAGTCGGCGATGGTGCTCAGCAGCGCGCAGGCGTGGGCGATGGCGTGCTGGTCCTCGGCGTTGAGGGCGCGGAGTTGGGCGTCCAGCCAGGCGTGGCGCTGGGTGCGGGTGGTCGCGGCGATGTCGTCGCCTTCGGGGGTGGTGCGGAAGAGCACCTTGCGGCGGTCTTTCGGGTCGGGGGTGCGGATCGCGTAGCCGGCGGAGGTGAGTCGGTTCACGCTCTGGCTCATGGACGCCGGCGCGACCTGGCCGTACTCGCTGAGCTCGGTCAGGGTCTGCGGGCCGTGCTTGTGTAGCCAGATGAGCACGTCCAGGGCGGTGTCGCCGAGGCTGCCTTCGGGACGTTCGCTGCGGAAGCGGCGATAGAGCCGTCCCACCGTGGACCTGACCTGGCCTCCGAGACCTCCGTCGAGGGCGTCGTCCACTCCGTTTGCTTCCGTCTCCATAGATCGTTAGCATACCTAAAAGACGATCTTTAGTACACCTAAACATCGTGACTCGCCAACCACCGATGCCTTCCTCGGAGCTACCCATGTCATCACCCACCGCCGCTGCAGGGTCAGCCGTGATGGAGAAGCCGTTCTCGTGGCGGTTCACCACCCCGCTGTTCATTGGCTCGGCGCTGAACCCGATCAACAGCTCGATGATCGCCACGGCGCTCGTCCCGATCGCCACCGGACTGGGCGTCCCCATCGGGCAGACCGCTTCCCTGGTGACCGCCCTCTACCTGGCCAGCGCGATCGCCCAGCCCACCGCGGGCAAGTTGGCCGCGGTGTTCGGCGCCCGACGGGTCTTCGTCGTCGGGATCGTCCTCGTGCTGCTCGGCGGCGTGCTGGGGGGAGTGGCGCCGAGCCTGGCGATGGTGCTGTCCGCCCGGGTGTTGATCGGGCTGGGGACGTCGTGTGCCTACCCGTCCGCCATGATGCTGATCCAGCGTCGGGCCGCGCAGACCGGCATGGAGAAGCCGCCCGGCGGCGTGCTCGGTGGTCTGCAGATCGCAGGGATGGCCACCGCAGCGCTCGGCCTGCCGATCGGCGGGGTGATCGTGCAGACCATCGGCTGGCGTTGGGTGTTCTTCATCAACGTCCCCGCGGCGCTGATCGCCCTAGCCGCAACGCTGATCTGGATCCCGCGCGACCCCGTCCCGCAGGAGCGCAGGAACGTCCGCGGCGTGCTGTCCAGCATCGACCTAGCCGGGATCATCGGCTTCGGGCTGGCCACGATCGCGCTGCTGCTATTCCTGTTCTCCCTGCAGAACCCCAACTGGACGATGCTGGCCGCCGCCGTGGTCCTGTTCGTCGCACTGACCCTGTCGGAACTGCGCGCCGCGTCCCCGTTCCTCGACGTGCGACTGCTCGTCCGCAACGGTGCCCTGACCCGCACCTACATCCGCTTCGCCCTGGTCGGGCTGTGCGTCTACGTGGTCATGTACGGCGTCACCCAATGGATGGAGGCCGCGCGCGGCATGTCCGCGCTGAGCGTCGGACTGCTCCTGCTGCCGATGGGGGTCATCTCCGGGGTGATCGTCGCGCCGATCTCGAAGCGCAACCTGGTCCGCGGGCCGGTGATTGTCGCGGCCGTCGCCAGCCTGATCGGCTCCATCGGCGTGGCCTTCCTCACCTCCGACACCAACATCGCGTGGATCATTGCGATCACGGTGGTCTTCGGTGTGGTGCTGGGGACGGCCTCCAGCGGCAACCAACTCGCCCTCTACCTCGAGGCGCCACCCGAGCAGCTCGGCGTCGCGTCCGGCCTCTTGCGGACGTTCGGCTACATCGGCTCGATCGCGTCCTCGGCCATCGCCGGCATCGTCTTCCACACCGAAGCCACCGACAGCGGCGTCCGCACCATCGGCGCGATCATGATCGTGGTCAGCCTCATCGCGGTCGCTTTCACGGTCTTCGACCGCTCCCTCCGCCGCCACGCCGGCACCACGTCCCACGCCTAGAAGGAAGCCAGTTCATGCCCGTCAACCCCCTAGGCGTCCTGCTCCGCAAGCGGCGTGCCGGACACCACACCCTCGCCTGGGCCACGCCCGAACTGCAGGCACCCGGAACCTTCGTGCTGACCAGCCCGGCCTTCGACCACGGCACTCCGATCCCGCCCCGACATCGCGGACGGATGCGCGGACCCAACATCTCACCGGCCCTGACCTGGACTCCGCCGCCGGCGGGCACTCAGGAGCTCGTCCTCATCGTTCAGGACCCCGATGTGCCTCTCGGCCGACCGGCCACGCATGCCCTCACTCTCGGCATCGACCCCACTGCCCAGGGCATCCCGGAGAACGGGCTCACTCACCCCAGCCCCGTCCGTGGACTCCGCCACGGCAAGGGCGGTCTCGGTCGCCGCGGCTACTCAGGTCCGCTGCCGATTCGCTCCCACGGCCCGCACAGCTACGTGTTTCAGCTGTTCGCCCTCGACCAGCAGATCGATCTGCCCGACACGTTCACCCTGGACGACACCGTCCAGGCCATGGCTGGACATGTGATCGCCCGCGCCCGTCTGGACGGGACCTACGAGATCCGCTGACGGCACACAATCACGTTCGCCAGCGAGGAACCCTGCGATCACTCGAGTCGGGTGCGCGCACTCATCTCCGCTAGCTGCACTGTCGCCTCATCGCCTGCAGTCAGGCGTGGCTGTTGTATCCCTCAGTGCCCCTTGGTGTGCGGGAGGGCAGGCGGTGCTGACAAGGGTGAGAGTTGGCCCAAACTCTCACCGCCGATTACCCATGCGTGTCATAGTTGAGAGCAAGCGAATACTAGATAATTGAGGATTATCTGTTGTCCAGCGTCATGCAGGTGCTCGGCTACGACACGGTCGTGCGGGAGTTGTCGGAAGGCCTCAAAACCGCCGATGAAATCCAGCTTCTAACCGGGCCTCCTGGCGTAGGCAAGTCAACGATCGCAAGAGTGGTTGGCTCTGCTTGGCAGGACGCAGGAGGCGTGACTCTCACTGCCGTCGGTGACATCGATCGCAGCGCCTCAACGCTCGCGCCCTTCGGCTACGCACTCGAGAGCCTGCCGCAGGGATGGAGGGGTGCGGTACCAGTCGTGGCTGGCATAGGCCAGATGGCCCTGGCTGCCGTGAACATGGCGGGCCTCGTCGAAGGGCTTGCTCAGGTGGTGGATGGCGCAAGGCGGCTCGGCCCATCCCGCAAGAGGGGACACTCCCGAGTCTTCAGCGATGCCGAGCAGCATGCCCTAGCCGTGTTGGAGCGGGCGTCTAGGAAGCGACCGCTACTCCTGATCGCCGATAACCTGCATTGGTGGGACGCGGGTTCCTTAAAGTTCCTTAGCTCATTGCTAGACGAAGAGTTGCGAGAGTCGTATCCCTTCCTGACTCAGCTTCGCGTGATTGCTGTTGAGACTCTCGCCAAGTATCAAGGCGTTGTCTATCCGCGAGCCCATGACGACGCGCTTGCCGCCAGGTGGGTTCGCCGCCGTGAGCTAGGTGAGATAGTTCCATCCCAGTTCCGAGAAGTCCTGACCGCTTTTGGTGCGCCGGCTGGCACGCCGAGCGAGACGGTGGAGGACATTTACGCGCTGACTGGCGGACACCTGCAGCTGGCTCAGCGGGCGGCGGAGTACCTATCCCGCTACGGGCCCAGCCAACTCACAACCATGAGCATCACAGCCTTTCGGCGAGAGCTGTTCGGCGAACGCGTGCGCGCACTCGGCAATGTTGGTAACGAGCTCCACTCCCTACTGCAGATCGCGGCAACCATCGGGCTCACCTTCCGACAAGCCGAGGTTGTGTGCGCCTACCCCGGCGAGGATGCCGAGGCGCGTCGCCTGATCCGGAGGTGCTGCGATGAACGCGTCATCGAAGGAGGAGCGAGCACATACCGTTTTGTGCACGACATCATCCGCGAGTACTTCCGCGATCCCGAACTGACTGACGGCGTGGAAGTGCATGAGCGGCTAATGGACTGCCTACGGGTCCTCCGGCCTGATGACTATGAGACCCGCTGCATCAACGCACTTCGTGCTGAGCGGACGAAGGAGGCTGCAGTCCTAGGACTTCAAGCGGGCCTCCAGGCCACCCGAGATCACAGCAGGACCCTAGAGGACCTCTCTCCAGAGGTCCGACAAGCCATTGCTGATGGCGGGCTAGCTGACGCGCTCAGTGCACTGGTGCAGGCAACCATCGCTCTCGGCGCCTACGAGTTTGAGAAGTGCCTTGATCTGGTCGATCGCGTTCCACGAGGTTTGGCACGCTCGGTCAATGCTGAGGCGGACTGCATAGCTGCGGCGTGCCTGATGGCCACTCGGAGTGAGGTGAACCGACGGTCTGGCCGGGAACTGTTGCACTCCTGGCGGGGTATCGAGTCAGAGGAGTTCGACCTGGGTTTTCGGCTTATGCGCCACCTCCTTTACGGCCTCGCAATGACCACAGATAAGGGCGAAGCTCGCGCGCTTGAACGGGATCTCCGAAGCCGTCTCGAGAGTCGAGTTGGCTTCGACGAGAGCGCTGGTGACCAACTCCACATCCTCGACAGAAGCGCCGGTGCAGTCGAGCAGCCGGATATCGCTCTCCGCCGTACAAGACGCGCCGCCGAGTACTTCGCGCCGCGTGACGAAGAGTCTGTCATTCGGAAACCACTTGAGTACTACCGGTGCCTCCTGAACTATGGGGCGAACCTAATCTGCAACGCTCGCTACGACGATGCGATCACGGCGCATGAGAGACTCGTTGCTTTGATCGACGACTTCGAACCGGGGACCTTCCCGAGGGTGGACTACGCGCACGGCAATCATCTGCTGGCCAGCCTCCGCGGCGGCCGAGTCACGCCGGGTGAGGCTGCCTCGCGTCAACGAGAGATCATCGCCGTGCACGGCAATAGAGAAGACCCCTTCTATCTTCATAACGCCTTCGCCGTGTACCTAGCACTCTCCGGTGACCTCGATGGTGCGCTTAGTCAGTTCAAGATTCTTCGCAGTCACCTCAATGCCACCCGCACAAGTCCTGAGCCCAGCATGGTCTACCTTCTCGGCAGCAACGAGACCGCCGTTCGGTTTTTAGCCGGCGAAGACTTCGATGTACTGCGGGTGTGGGACGGCCTTGGGACAACGCTCTCCGCCATCGCCTACACCACCGTCAGCTTTCTTGAACGTCGGCATCTGTTTCTACGCGAGAGCTTCACGGAAGCGAGCCTCACGCCGAGCGAGTTTGATCGGTATGTGATCGACCGCCATCCGGTGGAGTTCGGCCCGTTGTGGGACAACTACGGAAGAGGGTTCCGGCTACCGGAGGTGGAGCTCTGGCGAGACTCCTGAGGGAGTCCGTATGCCCGATGCTGGCAGACTGGCGGCCAGTATCGCCCGAAGGAACTCCTCGTGAGTGAAACCCCAGTGCGACATTGACGCGAAAGCCGAGCTGCCCCTGCTCAGGCCCGGGGACACTCCGACGTCGAAGATGAAGGGGTTCCCCGACTCGTCGACACGGAAGTCGATCCGGGCGAAGGCATCCAGCTCTAGTGCGATGAAGGCCCGGAGTGCGAGAGAGTGAAGCCGTCCGACAAGGTCTTGGTCTGTGAGCGCTTGGTACGTGACTCCGCCAGACATCAGGTTGTCATCAATCGTCATGACTGCTTCTGGATCCAATGGTGCCTTCGCAAGGACTGCGACAACGGGGGGAGTACCCATCAACTCGGGTGTCGCGAGTACGGGAACGCAGACTTCTTGCCCCGCGACGAACTCCTGCACGGTCACGGATTGACCGATCCGCTCCGCGATTGCCGCGACCCGGTTCGTGCTGGTCGAGTCAGCGAGGAAGATCGACTCGTCCGTTACGCCAACCGACCACGACTCGTAGGTCGACTTCGCAATGACCTTCAGGCCCTCTGTGGGTGAATGGCCGCCGGCCCAGCCGGTTTCCTTGCGGTAGTGCCAGGTGCGAGGCGTGGGCAGTCCCAGACTGCTCAGCAGGCTCAGATAGTGGAACTTGTGGCGACCTAGCGCACAGGCGTAGGCGTTCGAGTTGGCGCAGAGGAACCCGTATGAATCTGCGACGGCGGGCACTAGTGCCTTGCGTCCTGGCATGAACGCGTCGTGCGCGATCGAGCCTTCAATGCCGTTGTAGACGACCTTCATGCGCCGCTGGAGTGAGCCGAGTCGGCCGGATGCCGCAGCACCGATGAACTCCCGCTCACCCTCGAACAACTCTACGTAGGCCCCGATGCTGCGGAACGCCTCCACCGTCTGCCTCAACTGCTCATCGGATACGCATCGCTGAGTGAAGAACGCTCGCTCAAGACCGGGGCGCTCCCCCGCGCGGCTCGGCCGATCGTAGACGAGAAAGAGTGCAAGCTCGGGTGCTTCACGCTCCATCCGCCGGATAAGGGCCTTGACCGCCGCCCGACCATCACCAGCGGCTTCATTGTTCGCTGACAACAGATAATCCTCAATTATCGTGGAGGAACCTCTGGGTGAGGACGTCGGCGTTGGTGACTGCGCGGTGCAGAGCGGTGTCCGAGACGTGCGTGTAGATCTCGGTCGTGGTGATGCTTGCGTGGCCGAGCAGTCGCTGAACTACGCGGATGTCGACTCCCGCCTCGAGGAGTTGGGTCGCTGCAGCGTGGCGGAGCATGTGGGGCGTCACTGGCTGCTCGATGCCGGCTTGCTCGGCGGCGCGCTTGATGCGCCAGCGGATCGTCTCGGCCGTGATGGGGTTCCCGCTGCTGTTGAACAGCAGGTAGGGGTGAGTGACACCCGCCGAGTCGCGGTACCCGAGGTACTCATCGATCAGCCTCTTCAGCCACGGGCCAACGATGTAGACCACTCTCTCGCGTTGTCCCTTGCCATGGACTCGCACCGCTCCCGCTGTGAGGTCAATGCTCTTGCACGTGATCGTCGCAGTCTCGCTCACGCGCGTGCCGGTGACGAGCATCAGGCTGACAGCCAGCAGCGTGGTTGCGGTGGCAGGTTGCTCCCGGATGTCGCCGTGGAGGCTGCCCGTTCGGCGGAGCTGCTTGCGGAGGTAGCTGTGGAGCGTCTCCAGATCACCGCTGCGAGCGACCTTGGGCAGTGTGTATCCGCCGCCTGGGCGAATATCGACCGACGCCCACAGTCCGGGCTGCGCGAGTTGGCGGTCCACCATCCAGGAGTAGAAGCCGTGGAGTGCGCTCGAGCGCCTCATGATCGTGCGAGAGGTGAGCCCCGCTTGGCGTTGCCCCTGTAGGAACCTAAGGAAGTGGCCTGCCGTCAGTTCAGTTGTGTCTATGGCCGCGTCCATCTGGCGCAGCCACAGCGTCAGATCGGAGTCGTATGCGCGTGCCGTGTGCGGTGACGGGTCCTTCGTCATCCGGTACCAACCTAGGTACTGCTCGACCGCGGAGCTGGTCTGCATCGTCAAATCCATCCTTCATGTGTTGAGATCGGTGACCGGGGACCCCTGCTCTCGCGGGCGCCAATCGGCAATCGCGCAGCGACAAGGTGAAACGGCCATGGCTTCTCACGCGAGGATGTACCGGTTGGCGCACAGGTGGGCGCAACTGGCTGATGGTGAACACGTACAACGCCGGCCGCAGGACGCGATGCGAACCCAGTTCGGGGTCGCCTCAACCACTCGCGTCAGCGAGTAACTGGAGCCTCAGGAGAAGGCAGTGCTGCGGCTCAGCCCTTCGAGCGGGATCCGGCGGTGAGCTTGGGTGCGAAGTTGGCGAACTCGTAGTCGAAGACGTCGGTGCGGATCTCGCCGACCAGGCCCCGATAGAGCTCGACGCCGACGTACTTGGTGGCCAGCTTGAGGCGTCCCTCCTTCTCCAGGCGCCGGACGCTGACCTGTACCTGCGGTTCGTCCAGCACGCGCAGTGGACGGAACTGGCTGGCCCGCCGGACCAGGTCGTGGTCTTCGGCCAGTCGCAGCGACTCGTCGAAGCCGCCGACCCGCTCGAAGAGCCGGCGCGAGATCACGATGCAGAACCCCGGCGCATGCGGGTCGACGTACTGTCCGACCTTGATCACGGCCATGCAGGCGCTGTGCAGAAACTTGTCGAGCGAGCTGTCCGACAGCGGGACGATCTGGCAGGTGGCCAGGTCGAGGAACCGGCCCTCCAGCTGCTCATGCAGGTCGGCCAGGAACGTCCGGGAGATCCGGACGTCCGCGTCCAGGAACACCAGGAACGCGCCGGTGGCCGCGCGGGCGCCGTTGTTGCGTCCGATCCCGGGCATCCCGCCGGCAACCACCCGAGCCCCGGCGGACGTGGCCATCTCCACTGTCTGATCAGTCGAGCCGGCATCGGCCACGATGACTTCGAAGCTGCGGAACTCCTGGGCCTCGAGGTCGGCGAGCAGGCCGGGAAGCAGCTCCGCTTCGTTCAGGGTCGGAATCACGATGCTGAAGGCGATCGGGTCAGTCCGGGTCATGGCGATGCTCCTTTCCTCGTCGTTGCGACGGTGAGTCAAGCGGCGCTGCGGTCGGCCAGCCGGCCGGCGACCAAGTGGTCGCCGATCGTGTCGAACGAGTGGAAGTTGCGCAGGACGTCCTCTGCGGCTGCGCGTCCGGCTTCGATCAGCTGCGGGACGTCCGCAGGAGACCACTTCGACAGCCCCCTCAGGTCGGGTCGGATGGTGAGGGTGGACGCCTCGCGCTCCAGCTTCGCGATGGCCTCGGCGGTGCCGGGAGGTGCGGCCACCCACTCCGGGCTGAGCCGGACGGCGATGGTCCAGCGGGCGCCGAGCTGTCGGGCGGCTTCGATCGGGAGGTTCGCCCGCAGCCCGCCGTCGTACAGGACCTCGTTGTCGCGGATCACCGGCGGGAACAGTCCGGGAATGGCGACGCTCGCCCGCAATGCGTCGGCCAGTGATCCACTGGTGATCACGACGGTCTTGCCGCTCCGCACGTCCGTGGCCACCGCACCGAACCGGATCGGCAGCTCCTCGATGCGTTGCACGGTCTCCAGCCGGCTCAGGGTCTCGCTCAGCGCTTGGGAGTCGAGGATCCCGAGCCGCGGGGTCAGGGTGAGTCGACCGACCGCCGCCCAGCTGCTGGACAGCATGAGTTCCTCGATCTCGTCCAGCGGCGTCCCGGACGCATAGGCGGCACCCACCAGGGCGCCGGCGCTCGTCCCGGCGACGACCTCGGGGTACAGGCCACGGGCGTTGAGGGCCTGCAGGACGCCGAGGTGCGCGGCACCCAGGACGGCGCCACCACCCAGGGCCAGGCCCAGCCCGGGGGTGGTCATCGTCTCGCCTCGACCGCGCGGCGTCCGGGCAACTCCTGTGCCCGGGTGGGGTTCAGGCCGTCCAGAAGCAGGCTCAGGTAGCGCCGGCGAGTGCCCTGGTCGGTATCCAGCAGTCCGGGGACGGCGGTGACCATGGCGAGCAGGGCCGGCACGTCATCGGGATCGAGGTCGGGACGCAGGTTGCCGGCGGCCTGCGCCCGAGCGATGGTGTCGCGCAGTTCCTCGTCGCGGGCCAGGAACTCGCTGGTCACCGAGGCGATGTTGCCGATCGACTCGACGACGCCGCGCTCCCGCTCGAGCAGGTCGACCAGGCGTTCGGCGACCGACAGCAGATCGTCCCGGGACGCGTCCGAGGCGCAGAACTCGGTGAGCAGCGGACGAACCTCCTCGACGAACACCCGCTCCATGACCGCCTCGGCCAACTTCTCCCGGTTCGGGAAGTGCCGGTAGAGGGTGGCGATGCCGACCCCGGCCTCCTTGGCGATCAGGTTCAACGTGGTCGATCCCGGACGCCGCAGTGCCTCGCGGGCAGCCGCGAGGATCCGTCCGATGCTGGAGGCGGCGTCGGCGCGCAGCGCCTGCAAGGGTCCAGTGGTATCCGATAGCACACTCTCATTTTGATAGTGAGCTATCACTTCTGTCAACCAGGTCGGTGGCGCGGCCTCGAGTTCAGTGCGTTCCCGTGGGTGGCTGCGGTCGGTCAGGCCTGGTGCCTCCGATCAGCCCCGGCGACGCTCGGACGGCTGGGGCCGCTACTCGCCGTGGCCGGCGTTGGCTGCCGTGCGGGGAAGCAGGGGAATGATGGCGAGGACGGCCAGGCAGACGATTCCCACCACGATGAGGCAGACCTGCATGGCGTGGGCCATGTCGGTGCCGTAGGCCAACCAGATCGAGGTGATCACGGCTGAGCCGATCGCGCCGGCGAGTTGCTGGACGGCCGACAGGCTGCCACCGGCCGAGCCGGCCTCGTCGGGGGACGCGTCGCCCACGGCGATGTCGAACAGAGTGCCGAAGGTCAGCCCCATGCCGAGGCCGGTGACCACCATCGGCCCCACCAGATCCCAGGTTCCCAGTGCGAGCCCGTTGCTATAGACGGTGAGCCACAGCCATCCGGCGCCGAGGGCTGTGGTGAGGACGCCCGCGGCCACCAGGTTGCGACCGAGCTTGCCGATCAGGGGTGCCGCGATGAAGGAGGCGACGATGATGCCGACCGACATCGGCACGATGCCGGTGAGTGCGGTCTGGACCGGGTCGCGGTGCAGTGCCTGCTGGCAGAACAGCGACACGACATAGGCCATTCCAGTGACGACCGCGAAGTAGCCGAGCCCAGCCAGCAGGCCCGCGGTGAAGCCGCGGTTGCGCAGCAGCGAGGGGAGAATGAGCGGGTTGGCGGCCTTGGCCTGGCGGACGGCGAAAGCCGCGAAGGCGGCGATCCCGATCGCCAGCAAGGAGAGGGGCCATGGGCCCCAGCCGAGCTCCGGGCCCTCGATCAGGCCGGCAATCGTCCCGAGCACGGCCAGGCTGAGCAGGACGGAACCAGGCGCGTCCAGGACGACCTTGGGGTCGGCCGGGATGCGGGGCAGGATCTTCGCGGCAAGAGCGAGCCCCAGGCCGCCGAACACGATGTTGATCAGGAACATCGGACGCCAGGACAGTCCGAACCAGTTGGCGTTGACGATGTAGGCGCCCAGGATGGGTCCGCCGATCGATGCCAGAGCCATCATCGGCCCGAAGGTGGCGAAGGCGACCGACTTGAAGTCGCGCGGGAACACGGCGGTCATGATCGCGAGCCCCTGGGGGATCAGCAGAGCACCGAAGCCTCCTTGAATGAGGCGGGCGATGACCAGAACTGTCGGCGACCAGGCCAGGCCGCAGGCCAGCGACGCCAGTGTGAATCCGGTGATGCCGATCAGGAACACCCGGCGTTGGCCGAAGCGGTCGCCCAGGCGTCCGCCGAGGACGAGCAGGCTGCCGAGCGCCAGCGCGTAGGCCGACCCGAGCCACTTCAGCAAGCCGGCCCCACCGCCGAGTTCGGCGACGATCGTCGGCGCGGCGATGTTGGTGAGGGTGGAGTCCATCAGGTCGAGCATGTCGGCGATCAGGACGACGGCGAGGATCGCCCACAGGCCGGCGCGCGAGGTGGCGCCGACTGGCTCCTTTATTGGTTCGAGCGTGGTGTCCATGGGGTTCCTTCCGGTTAGCGGCCCGCCAAGGCTGGCATCGCTCTAATATTGGAACCGTTACAGATATGATGTCAACTCAGGAATCTTGGTAGGGTGATGCCGTGACCGACGAGGTGGGCCTGCGCACGCGCAAGAAGCTCCGTACCCGTGAGGCGATCAGCAACGCCGCATTGGGGTTGTTCATCGAGCGGGGCTACGAGAACGTCACTCTTTCCGAGATCGCCAGAGCGGCCGAGGTGTCGGTTGCCACCGTTTTCAGCTACTTCCCCGACGGCAAGGACGCACTCGTCTTCGAGCAGGACGAAGACCGGCGGCCGCCATCGCCGAGGCGATTCAGACCCGTGGGGACGGCGCGAGTGTGATGGACGCGGTCGAGGCGTTTCATCCTGAGTCGTGGCCCTTTCCGGAAGGGAAACGCCGCCACCCCGGTCCAGCGACTGATTGCCGAGACCGCGCCGCTGCGGGCCTACGCCCAGAAGCGGTGGGCAGCCTGCGAGCCCGTCCTGAGGTCGGCACTGGCTGAGGAGTCCCGCCGTCCCGAGGACGTGAATGTCCGAGCGCTCGCCCGATACGTTCTCGAGATCCCGGAGATCGCGGCCCAGGATGCCGATCCGCGAGCGACCGTCGGCCAGCTCTTCACTCGCCTCCGCGCAGGATGGGGCATCGCTTAGCGATCAGGTGCGGCGACATCTG